>NZ_JBHTRF010000017.1:57985-147596 GCF_042796115.1 Kitasatospora sp. NPDC056446
AGCAGGCCCCGAAGGACCTGACGTGCGCGATACTGGGATTGAACCAGTGACCCCTACCGTGTCAAGGTAGTGCTCTCCCGCTGAGCTAATCGCGCCTGGTAAGGCGGTCATGCAGCAGGCCCCGAAGGACCTGACGTGCGCGATACTGGGATTGAACCAGTGACCCCTACCGTGTCAAGGTAGTGCTCTCCCGCTGAGCTAATCGCGCGGGGGGTCTCCCAGCGAAACCGGGTGATCCTCTTGGAGGTGGAGACGGGATTTGAACCCGTGTACACGGCTTTGCAGGCCGTTGCCTCGCCTCTCGGCCACTCCACCAGGCAACACATGAAGAACGATCTTACACTGTTCTCCATCGAGCGGACGACGAGATTCGAACTCGCGACCCTCACCTTGGCAAGGTGATGCTCTACCAACTGAGCCACGTCCGCTTGTCTCCCCGGGGGCCTCACCGGTTTTCCCGGCTGCGCTCCCTGGCGACGTGTTGAACTCTAGCGGATTCCCGGGCCAGCTAAAAATCCGTTCCCGCAGCGTGCCGAGGGGGACGCCGCCGGAGTGCCGTTCCGTCAGCCCTCGCGGCCGGCCACCCGCGGCCACCTGCGGTGCTCCCGGACGATCATCCGCAGGCCACCCGACGCACACCCGCGCGATGTCCGGACCTGCTCGCGCCCCGGCTCGCACGCTCCGTGGCGAGGGCAGCTCACCAGCGCCGGGCCCGCGCCCCCGACCTACACTTCAGGCACCGCCGCCCAGCACACCGCGCAGGAGAACCGTGTCCGGCCACCCCGACCCCCGCACCCCGCTCGCCCGCTTCGGCGGCCGCCTGGCCACCGGACTGCGCGACGTCACCTCGGACCCGGCCGCCCTCGACTCCGCCGGCTACTGGGCCGTCGTCCACGACTTCGAGGGCCGGCTGACCTGCGCCCGGTTCGACGAGGTCCGCCCCGCCCCCGCCCCGCCCTCCGGCGCCGGCTGGCGCGGCCCGGACGCCGGCGACTGGCGGAGCTCACTGGACCGCGCCGCCTACACGGAGGGCGTCCGCCGGATCCGCGAACGGATAGCCGCCGGCGAGGTCTACCAGGCCAACCTCTGCCGCGTGCTGTCCGCGCCGCTGCCCGACCCGGACCTCAGCGACATCGACGCCCTCACCGGCCTGCTCGCCCACGGCAACCCCGCCCCCTACGCGGGCACCGTCCGGCTGCCCGGCCACGGCGTCGAGATCGCCACCGCCTCGCCCGAGCTCTACCTGCGCCGCACCGGCCGCACCGTCTCCTCCGGCCCGATCAAGGGCACCGGCCGCACCGAGGACGACCTCCTCGACAAGGACCACGCCGAGAACGTGATGATCGTGGACCTCGTCCGCAACGACCTCGGCCGGGTCTGCGAGACCGGCACCATCACCGTCCCCGACCTCTGCGCCGTCGAGAAGCACCCCGGCCTGGTCCACCTGGTCTCCACCGTCGAGGGCACCCTGCGCGCGGACGCCGGCTGGCCCGCGCTGCTCGCCGACACCTTCCCGCCGGGCTCCGTCACCGGCGCCCCCAAGTCCAGCGCCCTGCGGATCATCGACGCCCTGGAGACGGCCCCCCGCGGCCCCTACTGCGGCGCCGTCGGCTGGGTCGACGCCGACCGCGGCGAGGGCGAACTCGCCGTCGGCATCCGCACCTTCTGGCTCGACCGGACCGACCCCGGCACACCCGTCCTGCGCTTCGGCACCGGCGCCGGCATCACCTGGGGCTCCGACCCCGAGCGCGAGTGGGCCGAGACCGAACTCAAGGCCGCCCGCCTGGTCGCGATAGCGTCGGGCGGCGACACCGACCCGACCGGGGCATGAGCACACCCCCCCGGTCCACCGCTGAGGAGCAGCACCGCATGCACGACCGCACCACCAGCTGGGTCAACGGCACGCTCGTCGACACCGCCGACGCCGCCGTCTCGGTCCTCGACCACGGCCTCACCACCGGGGACGGCGTCTTCGAGACCCTGAAGGCCGTCGACGGCGAGGCCTTCGCGGTCACCCGCCACCTCGACCGGCTCACCCGCTCCGCCCGCGGCCTCGGCCTGCCCGACCCCGACCGGGACCTGGCCCGCGAGGCCTGCGCCCGGGTCCTCGCCGCCAACCCCGCGCCGCTCGGCCGCCTGCGCGTGACCTACACCGGCGGCCCGGCCCCGCTCGGCTCCGAACGCGGCACCACCGGCCCCACCCTCGTCGTCGCCTTCGGCGCCATCGACCGCCGCCCCGACGAGACCGCCGTCGCCGTCGTCCCCTGGCGCCGCAACGAGCACAGTGCCGTCGCCGGCCTCAAGACCACCTCGTACGCCGAGAACGTCGTCGCCCTGGCCGCCGCCCACCGCGTCGGCGCCTCCGAGGCCCTGTTCGCCAACACCGCGGGCCGGCTCTGCGAGGGCACCGGCTCCAACGTCTTCGTGGTCATCGGCGGACGCCTGCTCACCCCCGTCCTCGCCTCCGGCTGCCTGGCCGGCATCACCCGGCAGCTCGTCATCGACTGGTGCGGAGCGGAGGAGGCCGACCTCCCGCTCGACGCCCTCCAGGACGCCGAGGAGGTCTTCCTGACCTCCACCACCCGCGACGTCCAGGCCGTCACCCGCGTCGACGGCCGCGAACTGCCCGGCACCGGCCCGGTCACCGCCAAGGCCATGAGCGTCTTCGCCGAGCGCAGCGGGGACGACCTCGACCCCTGACCGGCACCCCGGCACCGCCGGGCCGTCCGCGTGGCCGACCCCGTGGATGAACCTTCCGAGCGCAGGGAAGGGACCACCACATGACCACCACCCTGCGCCCCGAGGGCCCGGAGACACCCACCGCGGCCGGCGGCCGCACCAGACGCTGGCGGATCCTCTCCAACGGCCGCCCGGTCGGATTCCTACGCACCACCGCGACCCCCTACGGCGGCCGACTCTGGGGTGAGATATCCGAGTTGGAGGTCACCGAGGGGCGCGGCCGGGGCCGCGGCACGTTCGGCGCGCTGGCCGCGGAGGAGGTGCTGCGCCACTGGGACTGCGTCCGGGTGGACGTCAAGGTCCCGGAGTCGGCCCCGATCGCCCGCGGCCTCGCGGCCACCCTCGGCTACACCGAGCGGATGCGGACCCTGAACAAGCGCCTGGGCGCCGCCCCCGCCCTGCCCGCCGGGGTCCGCACCCGCCCGATCGACGGCGAGGACCTCCGGGCCTGGCTCGACCGGGGCGCGGAACGGTTCGCCCGCGCGCTGGTGGCCTCCGGCCTCACCGAGGAGCAGGCCCGCGCCAAGACGGACAACGGCGGGCGGCACCGGCTCCCGCACGGCACCGACACCCCCGGGGTGGTGCTGAGCAGCCTGTACGGCCCCGACGGCGAGCCGGAGCTGTACGGCTCGCTCTGGCTGGCCCTCCACCTGCGCGACCTGCCGGACGGCGAACCGTTCGCCTGGGTGATGGTGGTCGAGGTGAACCCGGCCCACCGGGGCCGAGGCCACGGCCGCACCCTGATGCTGCTAGCCGAGCGGGAGTGCCTGGCCGCCGGGGTGCACAGCCTCGGCCTCAACGTCTTCGCCGACAACGAGGCGGCCATCCGGCTCTACGACTCGCTCGGTTACCGGGTGGTCGACCGGCTCTACGGCAAGGCGCTGTGAGCCGACGTGGCGTCAGGAAGCCTTCGCTGCCTCGATGACGGCCACGATCTCCGCCCGGAGCCCGTCCTGGCTCTGCCCGCCGTCGAGCCGCTTGCCGCCGATCACGTACGTGGGCGTGCCGGTGATCCCGATCGCCTTCCCCTCGGCCTGGTCGGCGTCGACGGTCAGCATGTGCCGGCCGTCGACCAGCGCGGTGTCGACCTCTTCGACGTCCGCCCCGACCTCGCGGGCGACGTCCAGCAGCACCTGCTGCCCCCGTGCGTCCAACTCCTCGACCCGGGCCAGCAGCGCCTCCACGAAGGGCCAGCCCAGCCCCTGGCCGAACGCCTCCTCGGCCGCCTCCGCGGCGGCGTAGGCGTGCTTGTGCTTCTCCAGCGGGAAGTGCCGCAGCTCCACGGACAGCGCGTCGCCGTACTGGGCGCGCAGCGCCCGCACGTCGTCCAGCGCGGTGCGGCAGTCCGGGCACTGGAGGTCGCACCAGAACTCAAGGCGGGGGAGGGAACCATCGATCATCCCCCCAGTGTTCCACTAGTGGGCGCCCGCTCCGGCCGGTGGTGTGCCCGAGGGCGGACCGAGAGGGAGGCACCGATGACCAGGACGACCGGACGCGAAGGAGTGGCCCCGTGCTGAGCGCGGCGATCAGCTTCATCCTCACGGCGGGCGGCGTGGCCGTCGCGGGCCTGCGGGCCTACCGGCGGCGCTTCCTGTCGGCGACCCGCTGGTTCGCGGTCGCCCTGCTGCCCGCCGGGCTCTACCTGACCGGACTGTTCCCGCTGGCGAGCACGATCGGCCGGGCGTTCACCGACTGGGCGGCCAAGCTGGTCTTCGACCCCCGGGTGTGGACCGGCATCGTGCTGCTCGGCGTCTCCGCGGTCCTGCTGCTCACCACCCGCTGGGCGGGCCGCCGCGGCGCGGTGGAGGCCCCGCCGGAGCGTCCGGCGGCGACGGGCCCGGCGTCCGAGCGCCCGGCGGTGGCTCCGGCGCCGAAGCCGGCGAAGAAGCCGGCCGGGGGCAAGCGGGCGGACGGCCTCGGGGACTTCGAGGACATCGAGGAGATCCTCCGCAAGCGCGGGATCTGAGCGCCGGATCCGAGCACGGGGTCCGAGCCCCGGCGCCGGGACGCCGGGCCCGTGGCCGCCTGGGAGGCGGCTCAGGCGGAGGGCACGGCCTCCGCCGAGCGCTGCCGTGCCCGGTAGGCGGCGACGTGCAGCCGGTTGCCGCAGGTGCGGCTGTCGCAGTAGCGCCGCGAGCGGTTCCGGGAGAGGTCGACGAAGACCCGTGCGCAGTCCGGCGCCTCGCACCGGCGCAGCCGCTCCCGCTCGCCCGCCATCAGGATGAAGGCCAGCGCCATCCCCAGCTCGGCCGCCAGGTGGTCGCCGAGCGCGGCGTGCGGCGCGAAGTAGTGGATGTGCCAGTCGTGGCCGTCGTGGTCGGTCAGCCGGGGCGTCGTCCCGGCGGCTGCCACGATCGCGTTGACCAGTTCGGCGGCCGCCTCGGTGGACTCCGTCCCGAACACCTCGCGCAGCCGGGTGCGCAGCTCGTGCACCCGGCGCAGGTCGTCCTCGGTCAGCGAGTCGATCTCGCTGATCTGCTGGCCGACCACGAAGGCGCCGAGCGCGGCGACGTCCGGCAGCCGCTCGGCGCCGCACACCTCGGGTGCGGTGTTGAGCAGCTCGACGAGGATGCTCAGCGCGCACTCGGTGTCATGGGTGATCAGCACGTTGGGGACTCCTCGCGCAGGGGACTCCGATACCCCGCGTCCACGGTTACCCCAGACCATACCGGGCCTTGTGCCGTAAGGGCGGCGGGTTCTTTCGAAGGCGTGTGCGGATCCCGGCAGAGCGTCCGAAACCGGGCGCGGCCCCGCTGTCGCGGCCGTCGGGGCGGCGTGCGGAGGCCGTGGCCGTGTGCGACTCCGGAAAGACGTCGACGCCCGGCACCCGGGCCGGCCACCCGAACGGATGGCCGACCCGGCTGCCGGGCGCCTGCGGTGCTGCGGACCCGCTCCGGTGGGAGCGGGCCGTCCACCGGCCCCGAGGCCGCGTGGTGCGCGGCTGAGTCCGCTGCCGTGCCCCCGAGTAGGACGGCTGCGATGACGGCAGGGGGTACTGCCCCGCCGACGGCGGGGCGTGACCGCCTCCGGTCGGGGTCAGCTTTCGGCGAGGATGTGGGACAGCTCCCGGTCGAGGTCGAAGTGGCGGTGTTCGGTGCCGGGGGGCACCGCGGCGTCCGTCCGCTTGAGGAACGACTCAAGCGCCCGGGCAGGGGCCTCCAGCAGGGCTTCTCCTTCCGGAGAGCTCAGTGCGATGCAGACCACCCCTTGCCCGTGGCTGCGCGACGGCCACACCCGGACGTCGCCGGTACCGGTGGGTCGGTGCAGCCCCTCCGCGAGGAGATCTCGGGCGAACACCCACTCCACGGTCTCGTCGGCGCCCGTGTGGAACGTGGCGTGCACGGCGTAGGGGTCGGCGGTGTCGTAGCGCAGGCCCGCGGGGACGGGCAGTGAGGACTCGCTGGACACGATGAGGCGCAGGTGCAGCTCGCAGCTGACCGTGGTGTTCATAAGCGCCATGGCCTTTCGCTCAGTGTGCGCTCGGGGAATCGCACGTCGGCGAACGGACCATCCCACCCCCAAGACCGATGTAAACCCCTCTGTCCCGATTCGGGCGCGAGTCGTACCCCTTACGGCGCATTGCGGAATGGTCCCGGAGCGGGCGGGCCAGGCATTACCGAGGTTCTTCTTGGTTAGTTTCCTGGCATGACTGTGCGAAACGACAAGACGGCCGGGAACACGAGAACGGGTGAAGCGGCCGCATCCGCTGACGCGACCGTCGAGGGGGGCCGGGCGGCCGGTTCCAGGGCCCCGGCCTTCGTCCGCCGCTCCCGCGCGCTGCACCGGGCCTGGCAGGTCCTGGTCTTCCTGGCCGGCCTCGCGGTGGTCGGGGCCGGCCTGGTGCTGCTGCCGCTGCCCGGGCCCGGCTGGGTGGTGATCTTCCTGGGCATGGGGATCTGGGCGACCGAGTTCGCCTGGGCCCGGCTGGCCCTGCGCCGGATCCGCCGGAAGGTCGCCGAGGCCGCCCAGCGGGCCTTGGACCCGAGGGTGCGCCGCCGCAACCTGACGGTCACCGCGATCGGGCTGGCCGCGCTCGCGGGGGTGGGCGGCTGGTACCTCGCCCGCTACGGCCTGGCCGTCCCCTGGCCGCAGGAGGAGAGCTGAGCCGGTCGGGCCCGGGGTCGCGGGCCGGGAGGGTGTTCGGACCACCCTCCGGGATGCGGTAATGTTTTCCCTGCACCCGGGCGATTAGCTCAGCGGGAGAGCACTTCGTTCACACCGAAGGGGTCACTGGTTCGATCCCAGTATCGCCCACCGGAATGCATTGTGATACGTGAGGCCCAGCCGATTATCGGCTGGGCCTCACGTGTATTTCCGGAATCCGCCTGAAGGGCCGTCCGTAATCGGCTGAGGCACAGTCACCTTCCGCGCGGAGCGCGAGTTCTGCGGATGCGTCGGCGGTACCCGGAACGGGCGAGTTGTACGACGACCCCCGAATGGTGCTAGAGTTCTTCTCGTTGCCCGGGCGATTAGCTCAGCGGGAGAGCACTTCGTTCACACCGAAGGGGTCACTGGTTCGATCCCAGTATCGCCCACCGGACAGCATGCAGGCCCTGACCAGGAAACAGGTCAGGGCCTGCGGCGCGTTCCGGGCCCGAACGTCCGGGACCGCCCGCTACGCCGCCGCCTCGCAGCCGTGCTCCGGCTCCAGCCGGCGCCCGCAGCCGCACCGGGCCGGGCGCAGCGGCCAGGACAGGTCCACTCGCTCCGTCACCCCCGAGCGGTCGAACCAGCTCTGCAGCCCGCGCGCCTGCGCCGCGTGCCAGACCGCCTGCCGCAGGTGCAGTTCGGACGCCGTCAGCCCGCCGAGCGCGGCCGGGTAGCGGGCGCCTATCCGCCGGGTCAGCGCCAGCGCCGCCGTCGCGTCCGCCGCGGCGTCGTGCGCCCCGGCCAGGTCGACGCCGTAGTGGGCGCACAGGTCGGTCAGCGTCCGGCGGCCCTTGCGGTAGCGGTCCACGTGCTTGTCGAGCACCCGCGGGTCCAGCACCAGCAGCCCGGCCGCCGCCAGGCCGCCGGTGAGCGTCAGCCCGTGGTGGCGGCGCAACTCCCGGTCCAGCAGCGTCAGGTCGTACGGCGCGTTCATCACCACCACCGGGTGCCCGGCCCGGGCCTCGGCCGCCAGCGCGTGGGCGACCTCCGCCACCACCGTGCGGGCCGGCCGGCCGTGGGCGCGCACCTGCTCGTCGGTGATGCCGTGCACCGCGCGGGCGCCGTCCGGGATCGGGACGCCCGGATCGGCGAGCCAGGTGGTGGTCCGCACCGGTTCGCCCGGGGCGGTCTGGACGACCAGGGCGGCCGAGACGATCCGATCGGTCTCCACGTCCACGCCGGTGGTCTCGGTGTCGAAGGAGGCGAGTGGGCCGGTGTACCAGTGCTGCTGCATGACTGCCCCTCAGGCGTGCGTTCCGCGCCCGGTTGATACCCGGTTCTGACGCACCTTCAACCCGTTTGGCCCAGGCCCGACCGGGGATCCTGCCCAAGGACGCTCCGTTCGAACCGGACGGGCCCGGGAGCCGGGGGAGGCCACGGGGCGATGGCACTGACACAGCCGCAGCCCGAGGGCGCGGCGGCCGTCCTGCGGGGGAACCTCGCGGTCACCGCCTGCATGGAGACGCTGCAGGTCGGCTATCTGCACGCGGTCGCCGCCGCGGCCGGCTGCTCGCTCTCCCAGCCCTTCCCGGACAACGGCATCGACTGGCAGGTCAACCACGGCTCCCGGGTGCACGAGGTGGACGACGAGGTCACCATCAAGATCCAGCTCAAGGCCACCCAGCAGACCGCACCCGACCCGGCCGGTCGGTTCTTCAGCTTCACCCTGGACAACGACCACCTGCGCAAGCTCGCCCGGGCCCGGGTCGCCGTGCCCCGGATCCTGGTGGTGATGCTGCTGCCGCGCCGGGTCGACCACTGGCTGCTGGCCCGCCCGGACGCCCTGGAGCTGCGGCACTGCTGCTACTGGGTCAACCTGGCCGGCCACCCGGTCACCGGGCAGCGGCGCACCAACGTCCGGGTGCCCACCGACAAGGTCTTCGACGACCGGGCGCTCTGCGACATCATGGCCCGGGTCGGCGCGGGCGACAGCCCGTGACCGCCCGGCCCCGGCAGCGAGGAGCCGAACCCATGACACCGCCGCACGGAACGGGCGAGCCGGCCCCGACCCTCCCCGACCCGGCCACCGTCGACCCCTCGGTGCTGGCCACCCTGCTCGCCCGGCACGGCTGGGTCCGCCGCGGCGGACCGGCCGCCCGGTACGGCCGCTGGACCCCGCCCGACGACGAGCCCGGCACCAGCCTCCTGGTCCCGGCCGGGGACGGCTTCGACGACGCCGTCGAACTCCTCACCGACGCCGTCACCGCGCTCTCCCGCTCCCGCACCCCCTCCGCCCGCTCGATCCTGCTGGCCCTCGCGGTGCCCGGCGACGAACTGCGCTGGCGCCGCGAACCGCCCGGCCCCGCCGAGGCCACCCCCTGGGAGGACGCCGAGCGGCTGCGGCAGGCGGCGCGCGGGATGCTCGCCGCCGGGGCCAAGGCCGCCCGGACCAGGGCCGGCTACTTCGGCGCCCGGCTGGACGGCCTCGCCGGGGACTTCCTGGACCGCGTCCTGGTGGTCGAGCAGGGCGCCGCGCTCACCGCGTACACCCCGGCCCCCGAGGGCCGCGCCGCCGTCACCACCCTGGTGCGCGCGCTGGAGGCGCTGCGTGACGCCGTCGACTACCGCCGGGTCAGCGGCGGGCCCGAGGCCTTCGAGAACGCCGTCCAGGCCGGGGTCAGCCGGGAACTCGTCCAGTCCGTCGAGGACCTCGTCCGGGACGCGACGGCGGCCCGGCTCACCGTCGCCTGGTCGCCCGGGGCCGGGCCGCCCGGCGGCTTCGGGGACCGCCGGGTCGTCCTCGACTTCTCGCCCGGCGACCTGCCCGCCCTCGCCGAGGCCGCCGACCTGTTGGAGCGGATCGAGCCCGCCGTCGCCGTCACCGTGGTCGGCGTGGTCACCCGGCTCAAGCGCGCCGACCCGGCCGGACCGGGCTCGGTACGGCTGCGCGTCCTCGGCGGCGCCGACGTCCGCGAACTCAAGATCCGGCTGCCCGACCCCGACTACCGGCTCGCCGCCGAGGCCCACCTCGCCGGGCTGCCGGTCCGGGTCTCCGGCCGGCTGGAGCGGCAGGGCGGCTTCCGCCGGCTGACCCGTCCGCACGGGCTGGAGCTGTCCGGCTGGGAGGAAGGGGACCGCGAGCGGCTGCTCAAGGGGCTGGGAGAGGGGAGCGCGGAGGCGTAGCGGGGAGCCGGTCGGACCGGCAGCGGGCGCAGGTGGACGCCGGGGGCGGCGCTCTCGGTACCATCGTCACGCGCAGCGCAGTGCTGCGTCCTCTGAAATCCAGCACGTCAGGAGAGACCGGTGACGGACGTCCGGGTAATCATCAGCCGCGAACCCGATCGGGAAGAGCGCGTGGTGACGACGGGCACCACGGCCGCCGAGCTCTTCGCCGACGACCGCTCGATCATCGCCGCCCGTGTCGGCGGCCAGCTCAAGGACCTCGCCTACGCCGTCCAGGACGGCGACGAGGTCGAGCCGGTCGGGATCGGCAGCAAGGACGGCCTCGACATCCTGCGGCACTCCACCGCGCACGTGATGGCCCAGGCCGTGCAGCAGCTCTTCCCCGAGGCCAAGCTCGGCATCGGCCCGCCGGTCAAGGACGGCTTCTACTACGACTTCGACGTCGAGAAGCCGTTCCACCCCGATGACCTCAAGGCCATCGAGAAGCGCATGCAGGAGATCATCAAGCGCGGGCAGAAGTTCTCCCGCCGCGTGGTCACCGACGAGGCCGCCCGCGAGGAACTGGCCGCCGAGCCGTACAAGCTGGAGCTGATCGGCCTCAAGGGCTCCGCCGCCACCGCCGGGGAGGGCGCCGACGTCGAGGTCGGCTCCGGCGAGCTCACCATCTACGACAACCTGGACGCCAAGAGCGGCGACCTCTGCTGGGGCGACCTCTGCCGCGGCCCGCACCTGCCCAGCACCCGCCAGATCCCGGCGTTCAAGCTGATGCGCAACGCGGCCGCCTACTGGCGCGGCAGCGAGCGCAACCCGATGCTCCAGCGCATCTACGGCACCGCCTGGCCGACCAAGGACGAGCTGAAGGCCCACCTCGACTTCCTGGTCGAGGCCGAGAAGCGCGACCACCGCAAGCTCGGCAACGAGCTCGACCTCTTCTCCATCCCGGAGGAGATCGGCTCCGGCCTCGCCGTCTTCCACCCCAAGGGCGGCATCATCCGCCGGGCGATGGAGGACTACTCGCGCAAGCGGCACGAGGAAGAGGGCTACGAGTTCGTCTACACCCCGCACGCCACCAAGGGGAAGCTCTTCGAGAAGAGCGGCCACCTCGACTGGTACGCGGACGGTATGTACCCGCCCATGCAGCTCGACGAGGGCGTGGACTACTACCTCAAGCCGATGAACTGCCCGATGCACAACCTGATCTTCGACGCGCGCGGCCGCTCGTACCGTGAACTGCCGCTGCGCCTCTTCGAGTTCGGGACGGTGTACCGCTACGAGAAGTCCGGCGTGGTGCACGGCCTGACCCGCGCCCGCGGCTTCACCCAGGACGACGCGCACATCTACTGCACCCGCGAGCAGATGGCGGAGGAGCTCGACTCCACGCTGACCTTCGTCCTCAACCTGCTCCGCGACTACGGTCTGACCGACTTCTACCTGGAGCTGTCGACCAAGGACCCGGTCAAGTACGTCGGGTCGGACGACACCTGGGAGGAGGCCACCGCCGTCCTGGCGGCCGTGGCCGAGAAGCAGGGCCTGCCGCTGGTGCCGGACCCGGGCGGCGCGGCCTTCTACGGCCCGAAGATCTCGGTGCAGGCGCGCGACGCCATCGGCCGCACCTGGCAGATGTCGACGATCCAGCTGGACTTCAACCTGCCGGAGCGCTTCGACCTGGAGTACACCGCGGCGGACGGCTCGCGCCAGCGGCCGGTCATGATCCACCGTGCGCTGTTCGGCTCGATCGAGCGCTTCTTCGCGGTGCTGCTGGAGCACTACGCCGGCGCCATGCCGCCGTGGCTGGCCCCGGTCACCGTGACCGGCATCCCGATCACCGACGAGCACGTGCCGTACCTGCTGGAGGTCGCGGCCGAGCTGAAGAAGCAGGGGATCCGGGTCGAGGTGGACACCTCGGACGACCGGATGCAGAAGAAGATCCGCAACGCCCAGAAGCAGAAGACGCCGTTCATGCTCATCGCGGGCAACGACGACGTCGAGGCCGGCGCGGTGTCCTTCCGCTACCGCAACGGCGAGCAGAAGAACGCCGTGCCGGTGGCCGAGGCCGTCGCCGAGATCGTGGACGCGGTCAAGAACCGGATCCAGGTGTGATCCGGTAGGACGACCGTCACGCGCGGGGCAGGCTCCCAAGGAGTCTGCCCCGCGCGGCTTTGCAAGCCCGGTCGGGCGAATATGCTGATCAGCATGACGACTGAGCCGGAACTGCAGCGGGGCGTCGGGGAGCCGGACGGCTTCCGCCGCCTGTGGACCCCCCATCGGATGGCGTACATCCAGGGTGAGAACAAGCCCACCGGTCCGGCTCCGGACGACGGTTGCCCGTTCTGCTCGATCCCGTCGCTGAGTGACGAGGAGGGGCTGGTCATCGCCCGGGGGAGCGCCGTGTTCGCGGTGCTGAACCTGTACCCCTACAACGGCGGTCACCTGATGGTGGTCCCGTACCGGCACGTGGCCGACTACACCGACCTGGACGGGGCGGAGACGGCCGAGCTGGCGGACTTCACCAAGAAGGCGATGACCGCGCTGCGGGCGGCCTCCGGGGCGCACGGGTTCAACATCGGGATGAACCAGGGCGCGGCGGCCGGTGCCGGGATCGCGGCGCACCTGCACCAGCACGTGGTGCCGCGCTGGGGCGGGGACACCAACTTCATGCCGGTGGTCGGCCACACCAAGGTGCTGCCGCAGCTGCTGGCGGACACCCGGAAGATGCTGGCCGAAGCCTGGCCGCAGGGCTGAGCCGCAGGACGCGAGGAGGGCCCCACCGACAGTCGGTGGGGCCCTCCTCGCGTACTCCGGCTCAGCCGGCGTTGAACGTGTCGACGTCGTACGGGCGCGGGGACTGCGCCTCGGACTTGATGATCGAGGTGCGGTTCTTGAAGAACCGGTCGGCGTCCAGGTCGTGCTCCTGGAGGAACTCCAGGGTGGCGGTGTGGACCGCGTTGAGCACCGGGACGGAGGCGTTCATGGCGTTGTCGACCATGGAGCGGTTGTCCCAGGCGCGGCCGGCCCAGACGTGCCGCAGGCCGAACGGCTCGGGCAGGCCCAGCCCGCCGCCGAGCCAGCCGAGCAGGCCGGGCATCCGGCGGAAGGGGGCCCGGACGGCCTGGCGGACGACCTCGTCGTTGTCGATCAGCGGGAGTTTGATGGTGCGGTCCTCCCAGAACTTCACGGTCTTGGAGACCGTCTTCTCCTTGTCCTTGGGCTTGTCGAAGAAGACGCCCTTGACCGGGCCGAGCGCGTAGCCGGCCACCGAGATGTTCAGGACGTTGGCGAGCAGGGTCACCGTGATGGTGAAGGTGAGGACCAGCTTGCCGTCGTGGGTGATGAACTGGGTGGCGAGGTAGTGCCGGGGGCCGCCGGAGAAGGTCTGCTTGTCGGCGATGGTCTGCACGGCGAAGTCGCGCATCCGGTCGCCGTCCATGTCGGCGTTGCCGGGGCGGCTGATCTCGTCGGCGCCCTCGCCGATGTCGAAGACCACCCACTGCTTGATGGTGACGTTGGGCATGCCGCTGTTGGCGACGTGGCTGATGCCGAGGCCCTTGAGGTGCGAGGAGATCCGGCGGACCAGGTCCCAGGGGTGGAAGGCGCGGAAGTCGACGTGGCCCTCGGCGGGGTGGAGGGTGTCGGCGAGGCGCCACTCGCCCCAGCGGCGACCGGCGCCGAGGATGCCCTTCGGTCCGGCGTAGTGGTGGACGTTGGTGTCCTGCTCGGCGTCCAGGCGGCCGAGCTTGTCCCGCAGCTCGTTGGCCTTCTTGTCGAGGTCGTCGCGGGGGACGGCGGTGGCCACGGTCGCGGCGACGGCGCTGCCCTCGACCAGGGCCTGCCAGCGGGAGCGCAGGTCCTTGGCGGAGCGCTCGACGATCCGCCGGGCGAGGTACCAGCCGATGACCGGGGCCAGCATCGTGACGCGGATGTAGACGCCGAGGGGGCCGGCCACCGGCGGGCGCAGCACGAAGAAGACGGCGAGGGCGGCGGCCAGGGCGAGGACGATGCCCCCGTACACGCCGGCGTTCTTCGGGTTGTCGCGCTTGAGCCAGGCGCGCACCTGGAAGGCGGCGAGCCAGAGCACGGTGCCGGGCAGGGCCAGGGCGCCGGTGACGAGGGTGACCGCGGTGAGCTTCCGGTCGCGGGTGTGGCGCAGTTCCTCGGCGGCCAGGCAGTGTTCGACGACCTGGCGGGTGTCGACACCGAAGGCGGGGACGATGGGTTTGCGGTCGCCGCCGAGGGCACGGGAGACCAGGGCCTTGCTGAAGGCCTCGCCGAGGTTGGGGCGGAAGAGGGCGAAGCGGCCCTTCTTCTCCTTGGCGGCGTCGACGGCCGTGACGAAGCCGGCGATCTCGCCGTCGCGGTAGGCGGCCGAGGAGAGCGCCTGGGTGACGGCGGTCTGCGGGCCGGCGTCCGTCCGGGGTATCTGCGCACCCGGGGTCATGTCGAGTGTGGTCACGGTGGCGTCCCCTCCTCCCCTTGTCAGCGGCAGGTTACCGTGCCGCGGCGCCCCCGCGCGGATGATCGTCTGAAGTGCCGTCACGATCGGGCCGTACCGGGCCCGAGGGGCATGATGCCCAGCTTCGGGCGGGTCGATACCCGCCGGGGCGGGCCGGGTCGGGGTGGAGGAGGATGGTGGTGAAGGCGAGGAGAAGGGGAACTGTTGTGAAGGATCCGGTGCTGGTCTTCGATGGGGACTGCGCGTTCTGTTCGTCCTGCGTGCGGTGGGCGGAGCGGTATCTGCGGCAGACGCTGGCCTCGGGGGGCTGGGAGGCGGTGGCGTTCCAGTTCGCGGACCTCGAGGCGCTGGACGCGCGGGGCGGCGGCCGGGGCGGGGTGTCGGCCGAGCGGGCGGAGCGCGAGGTGCTGTGGGTGACGCCGACCGGGGGGGTGTACGGGGGCGCGCAGGCGGTCGCGCGGCTGCTGATGCGCTCCGGCGGATTGTGGGCGTACCTGGGCGCGGTGTTGACGCTCGCTCCGGTGCGGCCGGTGGCCGGGCTGGTGTACCGGTGGGTGGCGCGCAACCGGCACCGGATGCCCGGGGGGACGGCGGCGTGTGCCCTGCCCGACCGCGGGGCCGTCCGGCCGTAGGGGTCAGACACGCCCCGGGCCCCGAAGTCCGCCCGTCGGCGGGGCCGTTCAGGCGGGGCCGTTCAGTCGGTGAGGCGTTGGGCCAGGGCGGGCGGCACGGGTTCGTGGCGCAGGTAGGCGCGGGAGAACTCGGCGGTGCCGTGGGTGAGGGAGCGCAGGTCGACCGGGTAGCGGACGAGTTCGAGTTCGGGGACCTCGGCGCGCAGCAGGGTGAGGCCGGAGCCGCCGGTCTCGGTGCCGAGGACGCGGCCGCGGCGGGCGGAGAGGTCCCCGAGGACGGCGCCGAGGTAGTCGTCGGGCAGCAGGACGCTTACGGCGGCGACGGGTTCGAGCAGCCGGATGACGGCGTGTTCGGCGGCGTCGCGCAGGGCGAGGGCGGCGGCGTTCTGGAAGGACGCGTCGGAGGAGTCGACGGAGTGGGCCTTGCCGTCGGTGAGGGTGACCCGGACGTCGACGAGCGGGTACCCGGTGGCGACGCCCTTGGCGAGCTGGGCGCGGACGCCCTTCTCGACGGAGGGGATGAAGTGCTTGGGGACGGCGCCGCCGACGACGTGCTCCTGGAACTCGAAGCCGGAGCCGGCCGGGAGGGGTTCGACCTCCAGGTCGCAGATGGCGTACTGGCCGTGGCCGCCGGACTGCTTGACGAGGCGGCCGTGGCCGGCCGCGGCGGTGCCGAAGGTCTCGCGCAGGGCGACCTTGGGTTCGACGGTGTCGACGTGGACGCCGTGGCGGGTGCGCAGGCGGTCGAGGACGACCTCGGCATGGGCCTCGCCGGTGCACCAGAGGACGAGTTGGTGGGTGTCGGGGTTCTGTTCCAGGCGCAGGGCCGGGTCCTCGGCGGTGAGGCGGGTGAGGGCCTGCGAGAGCTTGTCGTCGTCGGCCTTGCTGTGGGCCTCGACGGCGATCGGGAGCAGCGGTTCGGGCAGGGTCCAGCCGTCGAGCTCGACCGGGTGGCCGGGGTCGTGGACGGTGTCGCCGGCGCGGGCGGTGGTGAGCTTGGCGGCGCAGACGAGGTCGCCGGCGACGGCGTGCGGGACGGGGCGCTGGAGCTTGCCGAAGGGGCTGGTCAGCCCGGTGACGCGTTCGTCGCCGTTCTGGGCGGCGGTGTGGGCGGCGCCGAGCAGGTGGATCCTGGTGTCGGGGCGCAGGGTCCCGGCGTACACGCGCAGCAGGCTGATCCGGCCGACGTAGGCGTCGCCGGTGACGCGGACGACCTGGGCGGCGAGCGGGGCGTCGGGGTCGCAGGCGGGGCCGGGGCGGGTGCGTTCGGTGGGGTCGGGGAAGGTGTGCGCGACGAGGTCGAGGAGTTCGGTGGCGCCGAGGCCGTTCTCGCTGGTGGGGACGGCGGGGTGGAGGACGCAGGCGAGGACTTCGCGGCGCAGGCCGGCTTCGAGGGCGTCGGCGTCGAGGGTGTCGCCGGCGAGGTAGCGCTCCATGAGGGTGTCGTCCTGGCCGGAGATGGCCTCGACGAGGCTGTCGTGGGCGGGGCCGGTGTCGGGGAGCGGGGCGGCGTCGCCGTAGGTGTCGCCGGTGATCAGGTCGACGCTGCCGTCGGGCCGGCCGTCGTGGAGGACGGGCAGGAAGAGCGGGCGCAGGGTGTCCGGGCCCAGGTCGAAGGCGTCGTGGCAGGCGGTGAGGATGTCGTCGAAGCCGGTGTGTGCGAGGTCGAGCTTGGCCACGGCGATGGCGCGGGGGATGCCCTCGGCGGCGCACTCGCGCCACAGGGCGCGGGTCGAGGCGGTGACCGGGTCGGTGGCGGAGACGACGAAGACGGCGGCGTCGGCCGCGTGCAGGGCGGCGCGCAGGTCGGCGGTGAAGTCGGGGTGGCCGGGCGGGTCGATCAGGTTGATCTTGACGCCCTTCCATTCGAGCGGCAGCAGCGAGAGCTGGACGGAGCGCTGCTGCTGGTGCTCGATCTCCTCGTGGTCGGAGACGGTGGTGCCGTCGGTGACGCGGCCGACGCGGCCGGTGGCGCCGGCGGCGTGGGCGAGGGATTCGGCGAGCGTGGTCTTGCCCACACCGCTGGAGCCGATGAGGACGACGTTGCGCAGGTCCCGGGGGCCGGTGACGGCGGGCGCCTGGCCGGCTCGTGCCGTGCTGCGGTCGGGCATCGGGGTCTCCTCCCGTGGCGCCGAGGCTGTCCTTCGCAGTTTAGGGGCGGGTCTGCCCGGGGCGCGTGTCGTACGGCCGGTCGGTGACCGTACGTGTGCGTGCCGTGGTGGGGGGTGGGTCCGGCGGTGCGTGAGACGGAGCGTGTCGTCGGCGTGGCTACGATGGGTGGGCCGGTCGGGCTGATCCGACCGGTCGCCTGCCGCGTGTGCTGCGCCAGGCGGGTATCCGGGAGATCGGGGCGGCTGGGAAGGCCATGCTCAACAAATACGCGCGTGCCTTCTTCACACGTGTTCTGACCCCGTTCGCCGCGTTCCTGATCCGGCTGGGCGTGAGCCCGGACGCCGTGACGCTGATCGGTACCGCCGGCTCGGTGGCCGGTGCGCTGGTGTTCTTCCCGCGCGGGGAGTTCTTCTGGGGCACCATCACGATCACGCTGTTCATCTTCTCGGACCTGGTGGACGGGAACATGGCCCGCCAGCTGGGCCGGAGCACCAGGTGGGGGGCGTTCCTGGACTCCACGCTGGACCGGGTCGCGGACGCGGCGATCTTCGGCGGGATCGCGATGTGGTACGCGGGCAAGGGTGATGACAACCTGCTGTGCGCGGTGGCGATCACCTGTCTGGCGAGCGGTCTGGTGGTGTCGTACACCAAGGCGCGGGCGCAGAGCCAGGGCCTGCCGTGCGACGTGTCGGGGCTGGTGGAGCGGGCCGAGCGGCTGGTGGCCGGCCTGGTGGCGGCCGGGGTCTCGGGTCTGCACACGTTCGGTGTCCCGTACGTGGAGTGGCTGCTGCCGGTGGCGCTGTGGCTGGTGGCGGTGGGCAGTCTGGTGACGGTGGTCCAGCGGATGCTGACCGTGCGCCGCGAGGCGTTCGAGGCCGACCGAGCGGCGGCCGGGAGCTGATGGGGGGCGTCCTGCGGTGACGGACCGACTGGTGTACTGGGCGTACGCGCTGGGGTGGGGGCTGCTGAAGCACCTGCCGGAGCCGGTGGCGCGGTGGCTGTTCGACCGGCTCGCGGACTACGCGTGGCGCAAGCGCGGCAAGCGGGTCCTGCAGTTGGAGGCGAACCTGCGCCGGGTCCGTCCGGGCCTGGACGAGGCCGGGCTGCGGGCGCTGTCGCGGGCCGGGATGCGCTCGTACCTGCGCTACTGGATGGAGTCGTTCCGGCTGCCGGTGTGGAGCCGGGAGCGGGTGGCCCGGGACGTCCAGGTCGAGGGCTTCGAGCTCCTGCGGGCGCAGCTGGAGGCCGGTCGGGGCGCGGTGATAGCCCTGCCGCACATGGGCAACTGGGACCTGGCGGGCACCTGGGTGGCGCAGTTGGGCTACCCGTTCACCACGGTCGCGGAGCGGTTGAAGCCGGAGCGGCTGTTCGACCGGTTCGTGGCGTTCCGGGAGGGCCAGGGCATGGAGGTCCTGGCGCTGACCGGCGGTTCGGTGAACGTGATCGGCACGCTGGCGCGGCGGCTGCGCGCGGGCGGGCTGGTGTGCCTGGTGGGGGACCGGGACCTGTCGGAGGCGGGCATCGAGGTGTCGTTCTTCGGCGAGCCGACGCGGATGCCGGCCGGTCCGGCGGCGCTGTGCCAGCGGACCGGGGCGGCGCTGCTGCCGGTGACGCTCTGGTACGACGGCCCGGTGCTGCGCGGGCGGATCCACCCCGAGGTGGCGGTGCCCGAGGAGGGCGACCGCAAGGAGCGGACCCGGGCGATGACCCAGGCCATGGCGGACGTGTGGGAGCGGGGCGTCCGCGAGCACCCGGAGGACTGGCACATGCTGCAGAAGTTCTGGCTGGCCGACCTGCCGGTCCGTGAGACGGTGAGGGAGCCGTCCGCGGTGCGCGCGGAGGCGGACCCGGAGCCCGCGGCCGGGGCCTCCGGGGCGTGATCCCGGCCCGTACCACTGTCCGAAGGAGCTTGAGGAACCCGTGAAGATCGGCATCGTCTGCCCGTACGACTGGGACGTCCCCGGTGGGGTGCAGTTCCACATCCGGGATCTGGCCGAGCACCTGATCGGTCTGGGGCACGAGGTGTCGGTGCTCGCGCCGGCCGAGGACGACGAGGCGCTGCCGCCGTACGTGGTCTCGGCGGGGCGGGCGGTGGCGGTGCCGTACAACGGGTCGGTGGCGCGGCTGAGCTTCGGCATCCTGTCGGCGGCGCGGGTGCGGCGGTGGCTGCACGACGGGCGGTTCGACATCCTGCACGTGCATGAGCCGGCCTCGCCGAGCCTGTCGATGCTGGCCGCCTGGTCGGCGACCGGGCCGATGGTGGGGACCTTCCACACCTCCAACCCGCGTTCGCGGGCGATGATCGCGGCCTCGCCGATCCTGCAGCCGGGCCTGGAGAAGATGCGGGCCCGGATCGCGGTGTCCGAGTACGCCCGCCGGACCCTGGTGGAGCACCTGGGCGGCGACGCGGTGGTGATCCCGAACGGCGTCGACGTGGGCTTCTTCGCGGACGCCGAGTCGGACGAGCGCTGGACCGGCGGAGCGGCGAAGGGCGAGCCGGGCACGATCGGCTTCATCGGCCGGATCAACGAGCCGCGCAAGGGCCTGCCGACGCTGCTGGCGGCGCTGCCGAGGATCCTGGCGGAGCGGCCGGGGGTGCGGCTGCTGGTGGCGGGCAAGGGCGACGAGGCGGAGGCCGTCGCGGGCCTGGCGCCCGAGGTGCGCCGGCAGGTGGAGTTCCTCGGCATGGTGAGCGACCGGGAGAAGGCCCGGCTGCTGCGCAGCGTGGACTTGTACGTGGCGCCGAACACCGGCGGCGAGAGCTTCGGGATCATCCTGGTCGAGGCGATGTCGGCGGGCGCGCCGGTGCTGGCGAGCGACCTGGACGCGTTCAAGCAGGTGCTGGACGGCGGGGACGCGGGCGAGCTGTTCCCGGTGGAGGACGCGGACGCGCTGGCCCGGGCGGCGCTGCGGCTGCTGGGTGACCCGGCGCGGCTGGAGGAGCTGAGCAACGCGGCCTCGCGGCACGTGCGGCGCTTCGACTGGTCGACCGTGGGCGCGGACATCCTGGCGGTGTACGAGACGGTGACGGGGGGTGCCGCGGCGGTGGTCGAGGAGGACGTGCGCAGCGGTCGGCGCGGCCGGTTCGGGCTGGCCCGGGACTGATCCGCGGGGGCGGGGCGTTAGGGTCGGTCGACCGTACCGCTGTGAACCATGGGGGCAACGATGCCGCAGATCTCCGTCGACCACTCGTCGAGCCTGGCCGGTTCCTTCGACCGCCGGGCGCTGGGCCTGGCGATCAACCGCCTGGCGGTGGAGACGATCGACGCCAAGCCGGAGGCGTGCAAGACGGTCTTCCGGTCGAACGAGGAGTTCGTCGTGGGCGAGAGCGAGGGGCCCGACGCGCAGGTGTACGTCGAGTTCCAGATCTTCCCGGGCCGTACGCCGGAGGCGAAGGCGGCGCTGGCCGATGGCGTGCTGGCGCTGCTGGCCGAGCACATCGCGCCGGCGCCCGGCAGTCGGCTGTTCACCGCGGTGAACATCTCGGACATCGACCGGGAGAGCTACCGCAGCGCGACCGCTGCGGGCTGATCCGGTGACACCCGGTAGCGTTGCGCCCCGTGACTACCTGGATCTGGGCCGGCGTGGCCGTGGTGCTCTTCGGCATGTACCTGAGTTGGACGGCCGGCCGGTTGGACCGGCTGCACGCCCGGATCGACGCCGCGCGGGCGGCGCTGGACGCGCAGCTGGTCCGCCGGGCCTCGGTGGCGATGGAGCTGGCGACGTCCTCGCTGCTGGATCCGGCGGCGTCGCTGCTGCTGCTGGACGCGGCGCACGCGGCCCGGCAGGCCGACGACGAGCAGCGCGAGGTCGCGGAGAGCCAGCTGAGCCTGGCGCTGCGGGCGGTGTTCGAGGAGCCGGAGCAGGTGGCCGCGCTGGTGTCGGAGCCGGGCGGCGAGGAGGCGGTTCGTGATCTGACGGCCGCCGCGCGCCGGGTGCCGATGGCCCGCCGGTTCCACAACGACGCGGTGCGGGCGGCGCGGGCGGTGCGGGAGCACCGTCTGGTGCGCTACTTCCGGCTGGCGGGGAAGGCGCCGTTCCCGATGGCGTTCGAGATGGACGACGCTCCACCGCCCGCCCTCACGCCCGAAGGGGCGCCTGCTTAGGGTGTCCCACGGATACGGCCCGTTTGTCGTATCCCTTCGTCCGGGCTGGACTCGGTGGCACATGGATGGCTCACCCGTTCCGCCTACCATAGGGCGATAGCACTGGTTCATCTTCGAGTGAGGTCTCACGTGTCCACCACCCCCACCACCGCAGACCAGCCGCAGATCGGCACCGCCCGGGTCAAGCGGGGCATGGCCGAGCAGCTCAAGGGCGGTGTGATCATGGACGTGGTCAACGCCGAGCAGGCCAAGATCGCCGAGGACGCCGGCGCTGTGGCCGTCATGGCCCTGGAGCGGGTTCCGGCCGACATCCGCAAGGACGGCGGCGTGGCCCGGATGTCCGACCCGAACATGATCGAGGAGATCATCGCAGCGGTCTCCATCCCGGTGATGGCCAAGTCCCGCATCGGCCACTTCGTCGAGGCCCAGGTCCTGCAGTCGCTCGGTGTCGACTACATCGACGAGTCCGAGGTCCTGACCCCGGCCGACGAGGTCAACCACTCGGACAAGTTCGCCTTCACCACCCCCTTCGTCTGCGGCGCCACCAACCTGGGCGAGGCCCTGCGCCGCATCGCCGAGGGCGCGGCCATGATCCGCTCGAAGGGTGAGGCCGGCACCGGCAACGTTGTCGAGGCCGTCCGCCACCTGCGCCAGATCAAGAACGAGATCGCCAAGCTGCGCGGCTTCGACAACAACGAGCTGTACGCCGCCGCCAAGGAGCTGCGCGCCCCGTACGAGCTCGTCAAGGAGGTCGCCGAGCTCGGCAAGCTGCCGGTCGTGCTGTTCTCCGCCGGTGGCGTGGCCACCCCGGCCGACGCCGCGCTGATGCGCCAGCTGGGCGCCGAGGGCGTCTTCGTCGGCTCCGGCATCTTCAAGTCGGGCGACCCGGCCAAGCGCGCCGCCGCCATCGTGAAGGCCACCACCTTCTTCGACGACCCGAAGATCATCGCGGACGCCTCCCGCAACCTCGGCGAGGCCATGGTCGGCATCAACTGCGACACCCTCCCGGAGACCGAGCGCTACGCCAACCGCGGCTGGTAGTCGCCCGCAGTCCCGAGGGCCCCGGCCCGCCGCAGCGCCCCGGCGCCGCGGCGGGCCGCGCCACGTACTTCCGTAGCAACGATCGATTGAGGTTGAAGACCGTGAGCACTCCAGTCATCGGCGTCCTCGCCCTGCAGGGCGACGTCCGCGAGCACCTGGTGGCGCTGGCCGAGGCCGACGCGCTCGCCCGTCCGGTGCGCCGTGCCGAGGAGCTGACCGAGGTCGACGCGCTGGTGATCCCCGGCGGGGAGTCCACCACGATGTCCAAGCTGGCGCTGCTGTTCGGCGTGATGGACCCGCTGCGCGAGCGGGTCGCCGCCGGGATGCCGGTCTACGGCACCTGCGCGGGCATGATCATGCTGGCGGACAAGATCCTGGACGGCCGCGAGGACCAGGAGACCGTCGGCGGCATAGACATGACGGTCCGCCGCAACGCCTTCGGCCGGCAGAACGAGTCCTTCGAGTCCGGGATCGCCTTCGAGGGCCTGGGCGACGCGCCCGTGCACGGCGTCTTCATCCGCGCCCCCTGGGTCGAGTCGGTCGGCGCGGGCGTCCAGGTGCTGGCCGAGCTGCCCGCCGCGGACGGACCGGACAGCCGGATCGTGGCCGTGCGCCAGGGCAACCTGCTGGCCACCTCCTTCCACCCGGAGCTGACCGGCGACCACCGGGTGCACGCGTACTTCGTGCGGATGGTCGAGGAGCACCTCGCGGCGGCCGCGCGCTGACCGCCCCGGCGTCCGGTGCCCGCCGCGCGCCGGTCCCGCGCCGGTCCCGCGCCGGCCGGGTGCTGACCTTGCGCTGACCGTGTGCGCCTCACCCGTGACGACACCGGTAAGATCTCATCTGTTTCATTTCCCTTTGGCGACGAAAAGGAGCTGGCGATGTCCGGCCACTCTAAGTGGGCTACCACCAAGCACAAGAAGGCCGTGATCGACGCCAAGCGCGGCAAGCTCTTCGCCAAGATGATCAAGAACATCGAGGTGGCGGCGCGCACGGGCGGTCCCGACCCGCAGGGAAACCCGACCCTCTACGACGCCATCCAGAAGGCGAAGAAGAGCTCGGTCCCGATCGACAACATCAACCGCGCCGTCAAGCGCGGCGGTGGCCTGGAGGCCGGCGGCGCCGACTACCAGACCATCATGTACGAGGGCTACGGCCCGAACGGCGTCGCGGTCCTGATCGAGTGCCTCACCGACAACCGCAACCGCGCGGCCTCCGACGTCCGCGTCGCGATGACCCGCAACGGCGGCTCGATGGCCGACCCGGGCTCGGTGTCCTACCTGTTCACCCGCAAGGGTGTCGTCATCGTCTCCAAGGCCGACGGCGTGGACGAGGACAAGCTCTTCGAGGTCGTCCTCGACCAGGAGCCGGAGGAGATCAACGACCTCGGCGACTCGTTCGAGATCGTCTCCGAGGCCTCCAAGATGGTCGCGGTCCGCACCGCCCTGGTGGACGCCGGCGTCGACTACGACTCGGCCGAGGCCAACTTCCTCCCGAGCATGCAGGTCGAGCTGGACGTCGACGGCGCCCGCAAGATCCTCAAGCTGATCGACGCGCTGGAGGACAGCGACGACGTGCAGAACGTCTTCGCCAACTTCGACATCTCCGACGAGGTCGGTGCGCAGCTCGACGCCGAGTGATCGCCGCGCGGTGATCGACGGCGAGTGATCGACGGCGAGTGACCGTTCTCACTGCCCGGCCCGGTGGTCCCAGGACCGCCGGGCCGGTGTCGTCGGTCGAGTTGTCGGTCGAGTTGTCGGACCCGGACGGTAGCCTTCGCAGGTCCCTCGCCGGTGAGTGGCGAGTCATGGAGAGGCGGGGCAAGTGGTACGGGTACTGGGCGTCGACCCGGGGCTGACCAGGTGCGGGGTCGGCGTGGTCGACGGCGCGCCGGGCCAGCCGCTGCGGATGCTCGGGGTCGGGGTGGTGCGCACCCCCGCCGAGGCGGAGATCGGGCAGCGGCTGCTGCTGGTCGAGCAGGGCATCGAGGCCTGGCTGGACGAGCACCGGCCGGAGCTGGTCGCCGTCGAGCGCGTCTTCGCCCAGCACAACGTGAGCACCGTGATGGGCACGGCCCAGGCCAGCGCGGTCGCGATGCTCTGCGCGACGCGACGCGGCATCCCCGTCACCCTGCACACCCCCAGCGAGGTCAAGGCGGCCGTCACCGGCTCCGGCCGGGCCGACAAGGCCCAGGTCACGGCCATGGTGCAGCGCCTGCTGCGGTTGGACGCCCCGCCCAAGCCCGCAGACGCCGCCGACGCGCTGGCGCTCGCCATCTGCCACATCTGGCGCGGCGGGGCCGCCAACCGCCTGGAGGCCGCCGTCCGGGCCGCCCGGGCCAAGCCCCGTTCCACCCCCGTGAAAGGAACCCTCCGGTGATCGCCTTCGTGCAAGGGCCCGTGGCGGCCATCTCCTCCGGGATCGCGGTGGTCGAGGTCGGCGGGGTCGGCATGGCGCTGCAGTGCACCCCGAACACCCTGGCCGGTCTGCGGCTCGGTGAGCCGGCCCGGCTGGCGACCTCGCTGGTGGTCCGGGAGGACTCGCTGACCCTCTTCGGCTTCGCGGACGACGACGAGCGCGCCGTCTTCGAGATCCTCCAGGCCGCGCCGGGCGTCGGCCCCAAGCTGGCGCAGGCGATCCTCGGGGTGCACAGCCCCGACGCGCTGCGGGCCGCGATCGCCGGCGGCGACGAGAAGGCGCTGGTCGCCGTCCCGGGCATCGGCAAGGCGAAGGCGGCCAAGCTGCTGCTGGAGTACAAGGACAAGCTCGGCGCCCCGCACGGCGCGGTGCCCGCGCAGAAGCCGATCGCCGCCGGCCCGGCGCCGTGGAGCGAGCAGCTGCACTCCGCGCTGACCGGCCTCGGCTACGCCCCGCGCGAGGCGGACGACGCGGTCGCCGCCGTCGCCCCGGACGCGGAGGCCCAGCAGACGCCGGACGTCGGCGCCCTGCTCCGGCTCGCGCTGCGCGGCCTCAACCGCGCCCGCTGAGCCCATCTGACGATCTGTCCTTTTGTCGACTTCGGAGACTCGGGAGCCCGCGACGATGTACGACCCGGAATCCGCCGACCGGCTGGTCACGGCCGCCGCCGACGGCGAGGACCAGGCGGTGGAGGCGGCGCTGCGCCCCAAGCTGCTGGACGAGTTCATCGGCCAGGAGCGGGTGCGCGAGCAGCTGTCCCTGGTGCTCCAGGCCGCCCGGCAGCGCGGCAGCGCGCCCGACCACGTGCTGCTGAGCGGCCCGCCCGGGCTCGGCAAGACCACCCTGTCCATGATCATCGCGGCCGAGCTGGGCGCCCCGATCCGGATCACCTCCGGCCCGGCCATCCAGCACGCGGGGGACCTCGCGGCGATCCTCTCCTCACTCACCGAGGGGGAGGTGCTCTTCCTCGACGAGATCCACCGGATGTCCCGGCCGGCCGAGGAGATGCTCTACATGGCGATGGAGGACTTCCGGGTCGACGTGATCGTCGGCAAGGGCCCGGGCGCCACCGCCATCCCGCTGGAGCTGCCGCCCTTCACCCTGGTCGGCGCCACCACCCGGGCCGGCCTGCTGCCGCCCCCGCTGCGCGACCGCTTCGGCTTCACCGGGCACATGGAGTTCTACGCCCCGGCCGAGCTGGAGCGGGTGGTGCACCGCTCGGCCGCGCTGCTGGACGTGGAGATAGACCCGGCCGGCGCCGCCGAGATCGCCGGCCGCTCGCGCGGCACCCCGCGCATTGCCAACCGGCTGCTGCGCCGGGTCCGCGACTACGCGCAGGTCAGGCATGACGGCGTGGTCACCCCCGCGATCGCGTCCCAGGCGCTGGACGTCTACGAGGTGGACGCCCGTGGGCTGGACCGGCTGGACCGCGCGGTGCTGGGCGCGCTGCTGCGGCTGTTCGGCGGCGGCCCGGTCGGTTTGTCGACACTCGCGGTCGCCGTGGGGGAGGAGGCCGAGACGGTCGAGGAGGTGGCGGAGCCCTTCCTGGTCCGCGAGGGCCTGCTCGCTCGGACCCCGCGCGGCCGGATCGCCACCGCCGCCGCCTGGCAGCACCTCGGCCTGACCCCGCCGGTCCAGACCACGCGCGGCACCGCGGTGCCCCGGCCGGGACTCTTCCCGGCCGACGAAAGTTGACCGCCCTCGGCTGAACGGGTGAGCCGAGCCCTCACGTTCCGACCGGGTGCGGCCCCGCGCCGCAAGGAGGAGCCGGGAGCGAAGCCCGGGGAAACTGTGCAGGCGGAGGGTCGCCACTTTCGGCGGCAGGATGCGATGCTTGGCGTTGTCCGATCACTTCGGGGTCGCCTAGACTCCGCCGGACCGCCCCTCTCACCTGACGGGCCGACCCATACCACACAGGCCGCCGGCCGGCGGCCCGTAAAGGACCCTGGCTGCAGTGAACCTCATCATCCTTCTCCTCCCGATCATCGCGATCGTGCTCATGTTCCGGTCGCAGAAGAAGCGCCAGCAGCAGCAGCAGAGCATGCAGACTGCACTGGAGCCCGGGGCGGGAGTGCGCACCATCGGCGGCCTGTACGCCCAGGTGAAGGCGGTCAACGACGAGACCGTCGAGCTGGAGATCGCGCCCGGAGTGGTCACCCACTTCACCAAGAGCGCCATCGCGGCCGTCCTGGACCCCCAGGAGTATGACGCGATCATCAACGGTCGTCCCGCCGACGACGAGCTGTCCGAGCCCGAGGCCGAGGACGCGGACGCCGCGCCGGTCGAGGACAAGCCGCTGACGCTGACCAAGGACAGCAAGGACAGCGCCGAGAAGGGCGATGTCGAGGGCGGGGCTCCCGCGAGCAAGTAGTACGGCCGGGCAACCCGCCCGTCCGCGCGGCGCAGTGCCGCGAGCCCACAGGACCTCAGGGCCGCAGAACCTCCGCACCCCCGTTCAGCCACGAGCCGGACGGGGGTCCGGTCGGGGAGGTGGCATGGACAGGGAGAAACGAGCAAGGTGGCAACACCCAAGTCGCGCCCGCGCGACGGCTACCCAGGGCGGGCGCTGGCCCTCATCCTGGTCGTCACCGTCGGACTGGTCGCCCTCATGTTCGGGACGGGCAACACCAAGCCCAGGCTCGGGATCGACCTCGCCGGTGGCACCAGCATCACGCTGACCGCGAAGTCGTCCGATCCCAAGGCGGTCAACAAGGCCAGCATGGACATCGCCACCGGGATCATCGAGCGCCGTGTCAACGGCATGGGTGTCTCCGAGGCGGAGGTCCAGACCCAGGGCGACAACACGATCATCGTGAACATCCCCAAGGGCGGCGACCGGCAGAACGCGGCGGACCAGGTCGGTACCACCGCGAAGCTGTTCTTCCGCCCGGTCCTGGCCGTGGCCCCCAGCGGCGTCACCGCCGCCCCGGTGCCCAGCGGCACCCCGTCCGGCGCCGCCTCCCCGGGCGCGACCCCGTCCGCCGGTGCCACCACCCCGGCCGCCGCCGGAACGCCGTCCGCCCCCGCGAGCGCCACCAAGCAGGGCCGCGCCGTCGGTGAGGCGCTGGCCGCCGAGGGCGCCAGCCCGACCGCCGCCGCGACCGGCGCGAGCACGGCCCCGTCCGCCGCCGCGACCGGCAGCGCCGCCCCGAGCGCCCCGGCGACCCCGCCGAGCGCCGCGGACCTGAGCGCCGCGATGACCCAGGGCACCGTTCCGCCGGAGCTGGCCGCCGCGTTCGCCGCCGTCGACTGCTCCAAGCCCGAGGTCCGCGCCGCCCAGACCGGCCCCGAGGACAAGCCCGTCGTCGCCTGCTCGCAGAAGGCCGAGAACGGCTACTACGAGAAGCTGGCCCTCGGCCCGGTGGCCGTGAAGGGCTCGGACGTCTCCAAGGCCCAGCCCAGCCTCGACACCCAGACGGGTGCCGGCTGGCAGGTCCAGCTCCAGTTCAACGGCGCCGGCACCGACGCCTTCTCCGCCGTCACCGGCAAGCTGGCCACCCAGACCCCGCCGAACAACCAGTTCGCGATCGTGCTGGACAACCAGGTCGTCTCGCACCCGCAGGTCAACGGCCCGATCGCCGGCAACGCGGTCATCACCGGCCGGTTCACCCAGGCCGAGGCGCAGGACCTCTCCAACGTGCTGGGCTACGGCGCCCTGCCGCTGGAGTTCACCAAGAGCGACATCACCACCGTCTCCCCGGCGCTCGGCAGCGACCAGCTCAAGGCCGGCCTGGTCGCCGGTCTGATCGGCATGGTGCTGGTGGTCGCCTACTCCCTGATCTACTACCGCGGCCTCGGCCTGGTCTCGATCGCCGGTCTGATCGTCTCGGCGATCCTGACCTACTCGATCATGAGCCTGCTCGGTGCGGGGATCGGCTTCGCGCTGAACCTGCCCGCGGTCTGCGGCGCGATCGTCGCGATCGGTATCACCGCCGACTCCTTCATCGTGTACTTCGAGCGCATCCGCGACGAGGTCCGCGAGGGCGCCCCGCTGCGCCCGGCGGTCCAGCGGGCCTGGCCGCGCGCCCGACGCACCATCCTGGTCTCGGACTTCGTGTCCTTCCTCTGTGCCGCGGTGCTCTACGTGGTCTCGGTCGGCAAGGTCCAGGGCTTCGCGTTCACCCTCGGTCTGACCACCGCGCTCGACGTCGTGGTGATCTTCCTCTTCACCAAGCCGCTGATCACGGTCCTGGCCCGCCGCAAGTTCTTCCTGAACGGCCACCCGTGGTCCGGTCTGGACCCGAAGCGGCTGGGCGCCCGCCCGCCGCTGCGCAGCAGCCGTCGTCGTAGCTCCTCCTCCTCTGCCGCCGTGAAGGAGGCCTGACACCGTGTCACGCTTCTCCAATCTTGGCCACCGGCTCTACCAGGGTGAAGTCAGCTTCGACTTCGTCGGGCGCCGCAAGCTCTGGTACTCCATCTCCGGTGTGATCGTGCTGGTCGCGGCGATCGGCCTGGCCATGGGCCTGCACCTGGGCATCGAGTTCAAGGGCGGCTCGGTCTACACCGTGTCCAAGCCCGGTCTGACGGTCTCGCAGGCGCAGGACCAGGCCAACCAGGTCGTCTCCTCGCACCCGCTGGTGCAGTCGACCGACAACGGCAAGATCCGGATCCAGGTCAGCACCGAGGAGCCGAAGAGCTCGGACGAGGTGCGCGCGCAGCTCGCCGAGAAGATCGGCGTTCCGCTGGACACCGTCGAGGCCCAGGTGATCGGCCCCAGCTGGGGCAAGCAGATCTCCCAGAAGGCACTCACCGGTCTGATCATCTTTATGGTCCTGGTGACGGTCTACCTGGCGATCGCCTTCGAGTGGCGGATGGCGGTGGCCGCCCTGGTCGCCCTCATCCACGACCTCCTGATCACCATCGGCGTCTACGCCCTGGTGGGCTTCGAGGTCACCCCCGGTACGGTCATCGGCTTCCTGACGATCCTCGGGTACTCGCTCTACGACACGGTCGTCGTCTTCGACACCGTGAAGGAGAACGCCAAGGGGATCACCAAGCAGAACAAGCTCACCTACAGCGAGGCGGCGAACGCCGGCCTCAACCAGACCCTGGTGCGCTCGCTCAACACCACCGTGGTCGCGCTGCTGCCGGTCGCCGCGCTGCTGTTCATCGGCGGCGGCTTCCTGGGCGCCGGCACGCTGAACGACATCTCGCTCGCGCTGTTCATCGGCCTCGCGGCCGGTGCCTACTCCTCGATCTGCGTCGCCACCCCGCTGCTGGCGCAGCTCAAGGAGGAGCAGCCGGAGATGAAGGCGCTGCGCAAGCGCGTCCTGCAGCACCGGGCCTCGGCGGCGGCCAAGGCCGAGGACGAGGTGACCGGGGACGAGCTCGCGGACGAGGGCCAGCCTGCGGGTATGGTCGGACAGCGTGGCCGTGCGGCCGGGACCAGCCGTCCCAAGGGCCGTCCGTCCACCAAGCGCTGACCCGTACCACGACCCCGAGGACACCACCGTGACCACCGCCGACAAGTCCCTGGCCGAGCTGCTGGACAGCCGGATCCGGGACGTCCCGGACTACCCGAAGCCGGGCGTGCTGTTCAAGGACATCGCGCCGCTGCTCGCCGACGCCGAGGCCTTCGGCGCCCTCACCCGGGCGCTGGCGGACCGGGCGAAGGAGCTCGGGGCGACCAAGGTGGTGGGCCTGGAGGCGCGCGGCTTCGTGCTGGCGGCCCCGGCGGCCTTCGCGGCCGGGCTCGGCTTCGTGCCGATCCGCAAGCAGGGCAAGCTGCCCGGCGAGGTGTTCCGGCGCTCGTACGAGCTGGAGTACGGCTCGGCGACGCTGGAGGTGCAGTGCGACGCCTTCGCACCCGGTGAGCGGGTGCTGGTGGTGGACGACGTGCTGGCCACCGGTGGGACCATCGGTGCCTCGCTGGACCTGGTGAAGGAGGCCGGCGCCGAGCTGGCGGGCGTCGTGGTGCTGATGGAGCTGGGCTTCCTGGACGGCCGCGCGCGGCTGGCCGGGCACCTGGCCGGTGCTCCGCTGGAGACGCTGGTCACGGTCTGAGGGACCCCGGTGGAGGGCGGCAGTCGGAACATCCGGCTGCCGCCCTTCCGTTTCATGGCCCGGCCGGATGAACGCCGGGACGCCCGGCTCGGTACCATGAAGATTCATCCCCTCCCGGTTGTGTCCGTCCGTTCGGGCCGCGGGCAGGGGTCGGCCCGGTGCCCCGAGGAGTTGTCCTTGCCCGACGAGGTTGTGCCCACGGCCGCCGCAGCGGCCGCCCCCGAAGACCGTCCCACGCCCTCGGGGGCCACCCCGGCACGCCCGGCGCCGACCTCCTCGCGTTCGCTCGCCCCCTCCGGCCGCGGTTCCACCGGCGGCATGCGGGCCCGTCTGGCCCGCCTCGGCGGCCAGCGCTCCAGCGTGCTCAACCCGGTGCTGGAGCCGCTGTTCCGGTCGATCAGGGCCAACGACCCCAAGGCCGACCCGGCGCTGCTGCGCGACATCGAGAAGGCGTACGCGGTCGCCGAGAAGTGGCACCGCGGGCAGAAGCGCAAGAGCGGCGACCCGTACATCACCCATCCGCTGGCGGTCGCGACGATCCTCGCCGAGCTCGGCATGGACGCCCCGACGCTGATGGCCGGGCTGCTGCACGACACCGTCGAGGACACCGACTACGGCCTGGAGACCCTGCGCAAGGACTTCGGCGACTCGGTGGCCCTGCTGGTGGACGGTGTCACCAAGCTCGACCGGGTCAAGTTCGGCGAGGCGGCGCAGGCGGAGACCGTCCGCAAGATGGTCGTCGCGATGGCCAAGGACCCGCGCGTCCTGGTGATCAAGCTGGCCGACCGCCTGCACAACATGCGCACCATGCGCTACCTCAAGCGGGAGAAGCAGGAGAAGAAGGCCCGCGAGACGCTGGAGATCTACGCCCCGCTGGCGCACCGGCTGGGCATGAACACCATCAAGTGGGAGCTGGAGGACCTCGCCTTCGCGATCCTCTACCCCAAGATGTACGACGAGATCGTCCGGCTGGTCGCCGAGCGCGCCCCCAAGCGGGACGAGTACCTGGCGACCGTCATCGACCAGGTCCAGGCGGACCTGCGCGGCGCCCGGATCACCGCCTCCGTCACCGGCCGGCCGAAGCACTACTACTCGGTCTACCAGAAGATGATCGTCCGGGGCCGGGACTTCGCCGAGATCTACGACCTGGTGGGCATCCGGGTCCTGGTCGACACCGTCCGCGACTGCTACGCGGCGCTGGGCACCATCCACGCGCGGTGGAACCCGGTGCCGGGGCGGTTCAAGGACTACATCGCGATGCCCAAGTTCAACATGTACCAGTCGCTGCACACGACGGTGATCGGCCCCGGCGGCAAGCCCGTCGAGCTCCAGATCCGCACCTTCGACATGCACCGGCGGGCCGAGTACGGCATCGCCGCGCACTGGAAGTACAAGCAGCGCGCGGTCGCCGGGGCCTCCAAGGTCCGCACCGACACTCCGACCCAGGTCCGCAAGGACGACAAGGCCGGCGCCGTCAACGAGATGGCCTGGCTGCGGCAGCTGCTGGACTGGCAGAAGGAGACCGCCGACCCGGGCGAGTTCCTGGAGTCGCTCCGCTTCGACCTGGCCAGCAACGAGGTCTTCGTCTTCACCCCCAAGGGTGATGTGATAGCGCTCCCGGCCGGTGCGACCCCGGTCGACTTCGCCTTCGCGGTCCACACCGAGGTCGGCTACCGGACGATAGGCGCCCGGGTGAACGGGCGGCTGGTGCCGCTGGAGTCGACCCTGGAGAACGGCGACACCGTCGAGGTGTTCACCTCCAAGGCGGAGAACGCCGGGCCGTCCCGGGACTGGCTGGGCTTCGTCAAGTCGCCGCGCGCCCGCAACAAGATCCGCGCGTGGTTCTCCAAGGAGCGCCGCGAGGAGGCGATCGAGCACGGCAAGGAGGCGATCGTCCGGGCGATGCGCAAGCAGGGCCTGCCGATCCAGCGGATCCTGACCGGTGACTCGCTGGTCACCCTGGCCCACGAGATGCGCTACCCCGACATCTCCTCGCTGTACGCCGCGATCGGCGAGGGCCACGTCGCCGCGCAGAACATCGTGCAGAAGCTGGTCCAGGCGCTCGGCGGCGAGGAGGGCGCGACCGAGGACCTGGCGGAGACCGCCACCCCGACGCACGACAACCGCCGCGCGGTGCGCCGCCGGGCCAAGGGCGACCCCGGCGTGATCGTCAAGGGCGTCGAGGACGTCTGGGTCAAGCTCTCCCGCTGCTGCACCCCGGTGCCGGGCGACCCGATCGTCGGCTTCGTGACCCGCGGCAACGGCGTCTCGGTGCACCGTGCCGACTGCGTCAACGTCGAGGCGCTGACCCAGCAGCCGGAACGCATGATCGACGTCGAGTGGGCGGCCACCCAGTCCTCGGTCTTCCTGGTGGCCATCCAGGTCGAGGCGCTGGACCGCTCCCGGCTGCTCTCGGACGTCACCCGGGTGCTCTCCGACCAGCACGTCAACATCCTGTCCGCGGCGGTGCAGACCTCGCGCGACCGGGTGGCGATGAGCCGGTTCACCTTCGAGATGGGCGACCCGAAGCACCTCGGCCACGTGCTCAAGGCGGTCCGCGGCGTCGAGGGCGTCTACGACGTCTACCGGGTCACCTCCGCCCGCAAGTGACGGCGAGCGCATGACGAAGGCCCCCGAGGAAGCTCCCCGGGGGCCTTCGGCGTCGTTCGGGCGGCTCAGCCGCTGAACTCCTCCTGGCTCTTGTGCGCCTGCTCCAGCAGGGTCTGCACGCCGTCCAGCTCGGACTCCAGCTTGGCGATCCGGGAGGCGTTGCCGGCCGCACGGGCCTTGGCCAGGTCCGCCTGGATCTTGTCGGCCTTGGCCTGGAAGAGGCCGACCATGCCGGCCGCACGGGCCTTGGCCTCCGGGTTGGAGCGCTTCCAGTCGGCGTCCTCGGCCTCGCGGATGGCCCGCTCGACCGCGTTCAGCCGGCCGTCCAGCTTCGGACGGACCTCGCGCGGCACGTGCCCGATCGCCTCCCAGCGCTCGTTCAGCTCGCGCAGCGCGGCCTTGGCGGCCTTCAGGTCGGTGATCGGCAGGATCGCCTCGGCCTCGCCGGCCAGCGCCTCCTTGAGCTTCTGGTTCTCCACCTGCTCGGCGTCCCGCTCGCTGAACACCGAGGAACGGGCCTGGAAGAAGACGTCCTGGGCGCCGCGGAACCGCGCCCACAGCTCGTCCTCGATGTCCCGCTGCGCCCGGCCGGCGGCCTTCCAGCGCGCCATCAGGTCGCGGTAGGAGGCCGCGGTGCTGCCCCAGTCGGAGGACGAGGACAGCGCCTCGGCCTCGGCGACCAGCGCCTCCTTGGTCTGCCGGGCCTTCTCGCGCTCGGCGTCCAGGGTGGCGAAGTGCGCCTTGCGGTGCTTGGAGAAGACCGAGCGGGCGTGCGAGAAGCGGTGCCACAGCTCGTCGTCGCTCTTGCGGTCCAGCCGCGGCAGGCCCTTCCAGGTGTCCACCAGGGCGCGCAGCCGGTCGCCGGCCTCCCGCCACTGGGTGGACTCGGCGAGCTGCTCGGCCTCGGCGACCAGGGTCTCCTTGGCCGCGCGGGCCTCGTCCTGGGCCTTGGCCCGGGCGACCTTGCGCTCCTCGCGCCGGCTCTCGATCTCGCCGGTGAGCGTGTCCAGCCGCTTGGCCAGGGCGTCCAGGTCACCGACCGCGTGCCCCTCGACGACCTGGGCGCGCAGGTGCTCCAGCGCGGTCTGGGCGTCCTTGGCGGCCAGGTCGGTGGTGCGCACCCGCTTCTCCAGCAGGCCGATCTCCACCTCGATGCCCTGGTACTTGCGCTCGAAGTAGGCGAGGGCCTCCTCGGGCGAGCCGGCCTGCCAGGAACCCACGACGCGTTCTCCGTCGGCCGTCCTGACGTAGACCGTGCCCTGCTCGTCGACACGGCCCCACGGGTCGCTGCTCATAGCGCGTCCTCCACATGACGTCGCGCCCGCGCCGGGGCGGCGCGCGACCGTCGTCCACAGTTGATGTGCGGCGGACCGAAGAGTCCGCCGTCCCCGTCCGCCGTGCCTTGCTGCCGAGGGTGACGGCTAGGCGGGTCCGGGCACCCTATACAACGCCAACATAGGCGACCAGGACCGGTGCTGTCCGCATCCGGGCCGGGCGATTTCGGGCCGGGGCCGGGCACGGGTGGCGCGGACGCCCCTCGCACCCGGCCCCGGAGCCGGTCAACCCTTCGACACCGTAACGGAGTTGAAGGTGACGTCGGCCATCGGGTGGCCGTCCGCGGAGCCCTCCAGGGTGCCGGCGGCGGCGATCTTCTGCACCACGTCCAGGCCACCGGTGATCTTGCCGAAGGGGATGTACTTCGGCGGCAGCTTCGTCTCCTTGTAGACCAGGAAGAACTGGCTGCCGTTGGTGTCCGGGCCGGAGTTGGCCATCGCCACCGTGCCCGCCGGGTAGGTGGCGTCGGCCAGGTTCTCGTCCTTGAACTTGTAGCCGGGCCCGCCCGTGCCGCCGGGGACGGTCGCGCTGGCGGTCGGGTCGCCGCACTGCAGCACGAAGATGCCGTCGGTGGTGAGGCGGTGGCACTTGGTGTGGTCGAAGAACTGCTCGCCGGCCAGGAACGCGAAGGAGTTCACGGTGTGCGGGGCCTTGGCCGCGTCCAGCGCGACCGTCACCTTGCCGCAGTTGGTGTCCAGCGCCATGGTGTACGAGCCGCCCGCGACCGTCATCGGCGGTTCGGCCTGCCACTGCTTGCCGTTGGGCGCGCCCGGAGCCGGGGCGGCACAGCCGTCCACCGGCTTGCGGGTCGGCGTGGTCGGCTCGCCGGTCTGGGTCGGCGCGGCCTGCGCGGCGCTGCTCGCCGCCGAGGTGGCCTTGTCCTTGTCGTCCGAGCTGAACGCGCCGGTGGCGACCAGCGTGCCACCGCCGGCCAGGACCACCACGGCGAGCGAGGCGCCCAGGATCGTGTTGCGGCGCCTGCGGGCGGCCGCCAACTCGACCCGGCGCTCCATCTGGCGCTCGTACTTCTCGCGGGCGAGCTGCCGCCGCCGCTGTTCGCTGCTGACCACCGGCCGTGTCTCCTACGGATGTGCGGGAAAAGTGGATGGATACCGGAGCGGATCATCGCATCCCTCGGCGGCCAAGTGTAGGGACCGGGCCTGTAAGAACGCGGTGAACCTGTCAGACGGCCGCGCCCCGCCCGCTATCTGGTTCGCAACCGGAGCCGGACCGCCGGTAGGCTGCCCCTGGATCACCAATAGGCGGCACCACCACCGGCGACACCACGACGGTGGCCCCCGCAGCCGACCGCCGCACACCCGAAGGACGCGCGTGTTCATCGCCGGATTCCCCGCTGGAGCCTGGGGCACCAACTGCTACCTGGTCGCTCCGGCGGCGGGCGAGGAGTGCGTCATCGTCGATCCCGGCCACCAGGCGGCCGCCGGGGTCGAGGAGCTGATCCGCGAGCACCGGCTCAAGCCCGTCGCCGTGCTGCTCACGCACGGCCACATCGACCACGTGGCCTCGGTGGTCCCGGTCTGCGGCGCCCGCGGCGTCCCGGCCTGGATCCACCCCGAGGACCGGTACATGATGTCCGACCCGGAGAAGGCGCTCGGCCGCTCCCTGGGCACCCAGCTGATGGGCGAGCTCACCGTCGGCGAGCCGGACGACGTCCGCGAACTCACCGACGGCAGCGTGCTGGACCTGGCCGGCCTGCGGCTCACCGTGGACCACGCCCCGGGCCATACCGGGGGGTCGGTGACCTTCCGGACGCCCGGTGCCGAGGACCTCCCCCCGGTGCTGTTCTCGGGCGACCTACTGTTCGCCGGCTCCATCGGGCGTACCGACCTCCCGGGCGGGGACAGCGCGGCGATCATGAACTCGCTGGCCCGGGTGTGCCTGCCCCTCGACGATTCCACCGTGGTCCTCTCCGGCCACGGCGGCCAGACCACCATCGGCCGCGAGCGCGCCACCAACCCCTACCTCCGACAGGCAGCGGGGGCGGCAGGCGCCCCGGCTTTCCCGCGACGAGGAATGTGACGGAAGAGAAGTTGAGCACCTTCACCGCCCCCAAGGGCACCTACGACCTGCTGCCCCCCAGCTCCGCGACCTTCCTGGCGATCCGCGAGCGCATCGCCGCGCCCGCCCGCCGGGCCGGCTACGGCTACGTCGAGACCCCGGTCTTCGAGGACGTGAAGCTGTTCTCCCGCGGCGTCGGCGAGTCCACCGACATCGTGACCAAGGAGATGTACACCCTCACCACGAAGGGCGGCGACGAGCTCGCGCTGCGCCCCGAGGGCACCGCCTCCGTGCTGCGCGCCGCGCTCCAGGCCAACCTGCACAAGCAGGGCAACCTGCCGGTCAAGCTCTGGTACTCCGGCTCGTACTACCGCTACGAGCGCGCCCAGAAGGGCCGCTACCGCCAGTTCTCCCAGGTCGGCGCCGAGGCGATCGGGGCCGAGGACCCGGCGCTGGACGCCGAGCTGATCATCCTGGCCGACGACGCCTTCCGCGCACTGGGCCTGAGCGACTACTCGCTGCTGCTCAACAGCCTCGGCGACAAGCAGTGCCGCCCGGTCTACCGCGCCGCGCTGATCGCGTTCCTCTCCGGGCTGGACCTGGACGAGGAGACCCGCCGCCGCGCGGAGATCAACCCGCTGCGCGTGCTGGACGACAAGCGCGAGGCGGTGCAGGCCCAGCTGGTCGGCGCGCCGATGCTGCGCGACTTCCTGTGCGAGGACTGCAAGGCGTACGACGAGAAGGTCCGTGAGCTGCTCACCGCGGCCGGCGTGGCCTTCGTGGACGACCCCAAGCTGGTCCGCGGCCTGGACTACTACACCCGCACCACCTTCGAGTTCGTGCACAACGGCCTCGGCGCGCAGTCCGCGATCGGCGGCGGCGGCCGCTACGACGGCCTGTCCGAGATGATCGGCGGCCCCGCGCTGCCGTCCGTCGGCTGGGCGCTCGGCGTGGACCGCACCTACCTGGCCCTGGAGGCCGAGGGCGTCACCCTCGACCTGCCGGCCGCCACCTCCGTGTACGCCGTCGCGCTCGGCGAGGAGGCCAAGAACATCCTGTTCGCCAAGGTGGTCGAGCTGCGCCGGGCCGGCGTCGCCACCGACCTCGCCTTCGGCGTCAAGAGCATCAAGAACGCGATGAAGTCCGCCGACCGGTCCGGCGCCCGCTTCGCCCTGATCGCCGGGGACCGCGACCTCGCCGAGGGCGTCGTCCAGCTCAAGGACCTGAGCACCGGCGAGCAGACCCCCGTCGCCCTCGACGCACTCGTCCCCACCCTGAAGGAGAAGCAGCTGTGATCCGCACGCACGACGCGGGCACGCTCCGCCCGGAGCACGCAGACACCACCGTCACCCTGGCCGGCTGGGTCGCCCGCCGCCGCGACCACGGCGGCGTCGCCTTCATCGACCTGCGCGACGCCTCCGGCACCGTGCAGATCGTGGTCCGCGACCTGGAGTCGGTGCACGGCCTGCGCGCCGAGTACTGCGTCAAGGTCGTCGGCGACGTCCGCGTCCGCCCCGAGGGCAACGAGAACCCGGACATCCCGACCGGCGCCGTCGAGGTCGTCGTCAGCGAGATCGAGGTCCTCTCCGAGGCCGCGCCGCTGCCGTTCCCGGTCGCCGAGTACGAGCCCGGCACGGTCAACGAGGAGGTCCGGCTGCGCTACCGCTACCTGGACCTGCGCCGCGAGGGCCCCTCCAAGGGCCTGCGGCTGCGCTCGAAGGTCAACAACATCATCCGCCGGGTGATGGAGGAGAACGACTTCCTCGACATCGAGACGCCGTACCTCACCCGCTCCACCCCCGAGGGCGCCCGCGACTTCCTCGTCCCGGTCCGCCTCCAGCCCGGCCACTGGTACGCGCTGCCGCAGTCGCCCCAGCTGTTCAAGCAGCTGCTGATGGTGGCCGGCATGGAGCGCTACTACCAGATCGCCCGCTGCTTCCGCGACGAGGACTTCCGCGCCGACCGGCAGCCGGAGTTCACCCAGCTGGACATCGAGGCCTCCTTCGTCGACCAGGAGGACATCCTGGCCCTCGGCGAGAAGATCATCGGTGCCGTCTGGCGCGAGGTGCACGGCTACGAGATCCCGAACCCGCTGCCCCGGATGACCTACGCGGACGCCATGGGCCGCTACGGCTCCGACAAGCCGGATGTCCGCTTCGGCCAGGAACTCACGGACCTCACCGAGTACTTCAAGGGCACCGAGTTCCGCGTCTTCCAGGCCCCGTACGTCGGTGCCGTGGTCATGCCCGGCGGCGCCTCGCAGCCGCGCAAGCAGCTCGACGCCTGGCAGGACTGGGCCAAGGCGCGCGGCGCCAAGGGCCTGGCCTACGTGCTCATCGACGCCGAGACCGGCGAGCTGCGCGGCCCGGTCGCCAAGAACCTCTCCGCGGAGCACCTGGCCGGCCTGGCCGCCGCCGCCGGCGCCAAGAACGGCGACGCCGTCTTCTTCGCCGCCGGCAAGGAGCGCGCCTCGCAGGAGCTGCTCGGCGCCGCCCGTCTGGAGATCGGCCGCCGCTGCGAGCTGATCGACGAGTCGAAGTGGGCCTTCCTCTGGGTCGTCGACTTCCCGATGTTCGAGCCGATCGAGGACGAGAAGGGCGCGTTCCAGGGCTGGCACGCGGTGCACCACCCCTTCACCGCCCCGACCGCCGAGTCGCTGGCGAGCTTCGACACCGACCCGGGCTCGGCGCTGTCCAACGCGTACGACCTGGTCCTCAACGGCTCGGAGCTGGGCGGCGGTTCGATCCGTATCCACCAGCGCGACGTGCAGAAGCGGGCGTTCGACGCGATCGGCCTCTCCGAGGAGGAGGCGGCCTCGCAGTTCGGCTTCCTGCTGGACGCCTTCAACTACGGCCCGCCGCCGCACGGCGGTGTCGCCTTCGGTCTGGACCGGATCGTCACCCTGCTCGGCGGGTACGACACCATCCGCGACGTCATCGCCTTCCCGAAGACGTCCACCGGCGGCGACCCGCTGACCGGTGCTCCGACCCCGATCACCCCGGCGCAGCGCCGCGAGGCCGGCGTGGACGCCCAGCCCAAGGTCCGCGAGGACGCCAAGTCCGAGGCACAGCCCAAGGACTGACACCGCGTCATCCGCTAACCTGCAACGGCCCCGGACGGTCCACCCACCGTCCGGGGCCGGTCCACAACGGTGTGTGACACAGGGAGGGTTGACTGATGCAGGTCACAACGAGAGTCGAATGTCCGCAGGACGCCCCGGCGACCAGACGGGTCCACATGGCCGCGTTCCCCGGCCCGGACGAAGCGGACCTGGTGGACGCGCTGCGGCGCGACCCCGCCTGGCTGCCCGGGCTGTCGCTGGTCGCGGTCGACGGAACCGGGCTGGTGATCGGCCACGCGCTGCTGACCCGGCTGCGGGTCGGGGACGGCGACGCGGTGGCGCTCGCGCCGGTCGCCGTGGCGCCCGAGTGGCAGCGCCGGGGCATCGGCGAACTCGTCGTCCGGGCCGCGCTGTCGGCGGCCGAGGAGGCGGGGGAGAAGCTGGTGGTCGTCCTCGGCGACCCGGAGTACTACGCGCGGTTCGGCTTCGCGCCGGCCGGGCGGCACGAGGTGGTCGGCCCGTTCGAGGTGCCGGAGGCCTACTTCCAGGCACTGCCGCTGGGCGGGCACGACGCCGTCCCGCGCGGGCTCTGCCGCTACCCGGAGCCCTTCGTCGCGGTCTAGACCGACGTTCCGTGCCGCTCCGGACGTCCCGATCCCCGTCGTTGCGCCTGTTCCGGCCGTTCCGACCGGTCCGATCTGCGCTTTCGCCGTGCTGCGCCTACGGTGAGTGTGCATCAGCGGCAGTCGGACGGAGGACCAGAGGGTGGCCGGGAAGCAGCGGACCGCGAAGCCGGAACGACTGGCGAAGAAGCCGTACGAGCGGGAGCTGCTGCGGTTGCAGCAGGAGCTGGTGAAGCTCCAGGAGTGGGTGCGGGTCGAGGGCGCCCGACTGGTGGTGGTCTTCGAGGGGCGTGACGCCGCGGGCAAGGGCGGAGCGATCAAGCGGGTGACGGAGTACCTGAACCCGCGCATCGCCCGGGTCGCGGCGCTGCCCACACCGACCGAGCGGCAGAAGAGCCAGTGGTACTTCCAGCGGTACGTCGAGCACCTGCCGGCGGCCGGGGAGATCGTGCTGTTCGACCGCAGCTGGTACAACCGGGCCGGGGTCGAGCGGGTGATGGGCTTCTGCAGCGACGAGGAGTACTGGCAGTTCCTGCACCAGTGCCCGACCTTCGAGCGGATGCTGACCGAGGCGGGCATCCTGCTGCGCAAGTACTGGTTCTCGGTGAGCGACACCGAGCAGGAGCGGCGCTTCCGGGACCGGCTGGAGGACCCGATGAAGCGCTGGAAGCTCTCCCCGATGGACGTCGAGTCGATCGCCCACTGGGAGGACTACTCGCGGGCCAAGGACGAGATGTTCATCCACACCGACATCCCGGAGTCGCCCTGGCAGGTGGTGGAGAGCGACGACAAGCGCCGGGCCCGGATCAACATGATCGCCCACCTGCTCTCGACCGTGCCGTACCACGAGATCAAGGCGCCGCAGATCGAGCTGCCGCCCCGCCCGGCCTCCCGCGGCTACCAGCGGCCGCCGCGCGACATGCAGAAGTACGTCCCGGACCACGCCGCCGCACTCGAATAGTCCGGCCATGGTTGTCGGAGGCCTCGCATAGGCTTCCGGTGTGGACGAACCGGACCTCTTCACCGCCGCCGCCGAGGAACGCCAGGCCAGGGAGCCCGGGCGGGCGCCCCTGGCCGTACGGATGCGCCCGCGCACCCTGGACGAGGTGGCCGGGCAGCGGCAGCTGCTGAAGCCCGGGTCGCCGCTGCGGCGGCTGGTCGCGGGTTCGCGCGGCCCGGCGGCCACCAGCTCGGTGATCCTCTGGGGGCCGCCCGGCACCGGGAAGACCACGCTGGCGCACGTGATCAGCCAGGCCGTCGAGGGGCGCTTCGTCGAGCTGTCGGCGATCACCGCCGGGGTCAAGGAGGTCCGGGCGGTCATCGACGGCGCCCGGCGGGCGGTCGGCATGTCCGGCCGGGAGACGGTGCTCTTCCTGGACGAGATCCACCGCTTCTCCAAGGCCCAGCAGGACTCGCTGCTGCCGGCCGTGGAGAACCGCTGGGTCACCCTGATCGCGGCGACCACCGAGAACCCGTACTTCTCGGTGATCTCCCCGCTGCTGTCCCGCTCGCTGCTGCTCACCCTGGAGTCGCTGACCGACGAGGACATCCGGGCGCTGCTGCGCCGCGCGGTGGCCGATGAGCGCGGCCTGGAGGGCGCGCTGGAACTCGGCGCGGACGCCGAGGACCATCTGGTGCGGCTGGCCGGCGGGGACGCCCGGCGGGCGCTCACCACGCTGGAGGCGGCGGCCGGGGCGGCGCTGGAGAAGGGCGAGCCGACCATCACCCTGGCCACCACCGAGACGGCGGTCAACCAGGCGGCGGTCCGCTACGACAAGGACGGCGACCAGCACTACGACGTCGCGAGCGCGCTGATCAAGTCGATCCGCGGCAGCGACGTGGACGCCACCCTGCACTACCTGGCCCGGATGATCGAGGCGGGGGAGGACCCCCGCTTCATCGCCCGCCGGCTGATGATCTCGGCGAGCGAGGACGTCGGCCTGGCGGACCCGACCGCGCTGCAGACGGCGGTGGCGGCCGCGCAGGCGGTGGCGCTGATCGGCTTCCCGGAGGCGCGGATCATCCTCTCCCAGGCGGCCATCGCCCTGGCCCTCGCCCCCAAGTCCAACGCGGCCTACCTGGCGATCGACGCGGCGCTGGCGGACGTCCGGCAGGGCATGGCGGGCGCGGTGCCGGCGCACCTGCGGGACGCGCACTACGGCGGCGCGGGCAAGCTCGGCCACGGCAGGGGCTACCAGTACCCGCACGACCTGCCGGAGGGCATCGCCACCCAGCAGTACGCGCCGGACGCGGTGCACGGCAAGGAGTACTACCAGCCGACCCGGCGCGGCGGCGAGGCCCGGTACGCGGACGTCGTGGAGTGGACGCGGGGGCGGTTGCGCGGGGAGCGCCGGAGCGAGCAGCGGGCGGAGCGGAAGCCGGAGAAGGCGGAGAAACCGAAGGCGGCGGAGGCCGAGCGGCAGCCCGGGGAAGAGGCCGGGTGAGCGGCGGCTATACTCGATCGGAGTGCCATGTCCCGGGACGGCGGCGGGGGAGACCCCACCGACCGGCCGCACCAGCGGGGCATCGGCCGTAGGCCCCTTCCGAGGGGCCCGCACCAGGAGCGTCGCGCACCGTTTCGGTGTCGCGGGTGGCCCAGGCTCTGGGCGGTCCGTGTGACAAGCACTCTCGTGCCCGGCTCCGGAGAGCGGCTGATCCCATCGCCTCGGCGACGGGGTTTTCTCCGGGTCGCGACGTGCGACCTCCGTCAACACCTGGTGAAGCCGTATTCATAAGCAAGGAAGGTTTGGTTCATGGCGAACCAGAAGCGCCCCAAGGTCAAGATCGCGCGTGCGCTCGGCGTGCCGCTGACCCCGAAGTCCGTCAAGTACTTCGAGGCCCGCCCGTACCCGCCCGGCCAGCACGGCCGTGGTCGCAAGCAGAACTCGGACTACAAGGTCCGTCTGCTCGAGAAGCAGCGTCTGCGCGCCCAGTACGACCTGAGCGAGAAGCAGATGGCGCGCGCGTTCGACCGCGCGAAGAAGGCCGAGGGCAAGACCGGTGAGGCGCTCGTCGCCGAGCTGGAGACCCGTCTGGACTCCCTGGTCCTGCGTTCGGGCATCGCCCGCACCATCTACCAGGCCCGCCAGATGGTCGTCCACGGCCACATCGAGGTCAACGGCGGCAAGGTCAACAAGCCGTCGTACCAGATGAAGCCGGGCTTCGTGGTGACCGTCCGCGAGCGCAGCAAGGAGAAGGTCCCGTTCCAGGTCGCCCGTGAGGGTGGCTACGCGGGTGAGGGCCAGACCCCGAAGTACCTCGAGGTCAACCTGAAGGCCCTGGCCTTCCGCCTGGACCGTGCGCCGCAGCGCAAGGAGGTCCCGGTGATCTGTGACGAGCAGCTGGTCGTCGAGTACTACTCGCGCTGACCCGCGAGCGGTCCCGCTCCTGGCGGGACCGCGAACGAGCCCCCGTCGCCTTTCGAGGCGGCGGGGGCTCGTCCCTTTTCCGGCGGTGTCCCTTTTCCGGTGGGGTCGCGTTTCCGGCGGTGTCGCGTTTCCGGTGGGGTGCGCCGCTCAGACGCTCTCGCCGGCCATCGCGGCGGCCAGCCGCAGGTGCGGGCGGGCCTCCTCGGCGCGGCCCTGGCGCTCCAGGACGCGGCCGAGCATCAGCCGGGCGTAGTCCTCGGCCGGGTCGGCCTCCAGGATCCGGAGCAACTCGGCCTCGGCCCGGCCGAGTCGGGCGGAGTGGTAGTAGCTGCGGGCGAGCAGCAGCCGGACCGAGAGGTTGGCCGGCTCCTCGGCCAGCACGCCTTCCAGCATGCGGGCGGCGTCGGTGTACGCCTTGGAGTCGAAGTAGAACGTCGCCATGCGGTACTCGTCGGCGGTGTTGTGGACGGCCATGGTGCTCCTTCCGGGTGGATCCTTGCCTCCTCAAGCAATGGACAACTTTCAACTATTCCCGGCCTCAGCTCTTCCGCACCGGCGCGGGCGCCGGTGCGGGCGGCACCGAGCAGGGCCCCGGCCCGGACTCGGGGCCGTCCGCCGAGCCCCCATCGTCGAGCGCCCGGGAGACCGCCGCCTCCAGGTCCAGCCGGCCGCCGGCCCGGTAGCACTCCTCGTACTCCTGCTCGGTCAGCCCGGCCCGGGCCCGCTCGGCACACTCCCGGTGGGTGCCGAAGAAGTTCAGCGACCCGAGGAACGGTGTGCCCACCGTCAGCCAGATCCGGTGCGCGGCGCCCTGGAGCACCCGGGCCTCGCGCAGGTCGCCCGGCTCGCCCGGAGCGTCCGGCTCGGTCTCCAGCAGTGCCAGCAGGTCGATCCCCAGCACGATGCCGAGCAGGTCGTGGAAGAGGTGGTTCAGCCGTACGCACTCCCGGGCCAGCGCGCGGGCCGGCTGGACGGCGCCGTCCAGCCAGTGCGAGTACGCCATCGCGTACAGCACGTACGCGTACGCCCACTGCTCGCCGTGCTCCTCGCACAGCTCGCGGGCCTGGCCGAACCAGAGCTCGGCGCTGTCCAGGTCGCCCCGGAACAGGTGGGCGAGGCCGAGTTCCAGCATGGCCATCACCACGTTGCTGTTGAGCTCGCCGATGGTCCGGTAGTGCCAGAGCGCCTCCTCGAACAGCTCGGCGGCGCGCTCGGGGTCGTCGCCGATCAGGGCGGCGCAGCCCTGGCGGTGGACGGCGTAGGCGAGGGCCCGGTCGTCGCCGGTGTCCAGGGCCTGGCGGCGGCACTCCTCCAGGGCCGGGCGGGCGGCGGCCAGGTCGCCCTGGAGGGTGGCCATGTAGCCGGTGACCCAGAGCGCCTTGGCGCGGGCCTCGGTGGGTTCGCGGTCCAGGGCGAGCGCGCGGTCCAGCCAGTGCCGGCCCTCGCCGAGGTGGCCGCAGCCGACCCAGTAGAACCAGAGCGTGCCGGCCAGGAGCAGCGCGATCTGCTCCTCGCCGGGCTCGCCGAGGCAGAACTCCAGTGCCGCCCGGAGGTTGGTGTGGGCCAGCTCGGTGCGTTCGGCGGTCTCCGTCTGCCGGGGGCCGAACCATTCGACCTCGCCCCAGGTGGCGACACCGAGGTACCAGTCCCGGTGGCGGCGCAGCAGCCGCTGCTCCTCGCCGGCGGCCCGCAGCCAGTGGCCGCCGTACTCGCGCAGGGTGTCCAGCAGGCGGAAGCGGACGCCGAAGGCGCTGTCCTCGCGGAGCACCACGGACTTGGCGACCAGTTCGTCGAGCAGGTCGAGCACGTCCTCGGGCTCGATGCCCTCGCCGGCGCAGATGTACTCGGCGGCCTCCAGGTCGAAGCTACCGGCGAAGACCGACAGGCGGGCCCAGAGTAAACGTTCCTGCACCGTACAGAGCTCATGGCTCCAGCCGATCGTCGTCCGCAGCGTCTGGTGCCGCGGCAGGGCCGTCCGGGACCCGCCGGTGAGCAGCCGGAACCGGTCGTCCAGCCGGACGGTGATCTGCTCGACCGACAGCGCGCGCAGCCGTCCGGCGGCCAGCTCCACGGCCAGCGGGATGCCGTCCAGCCGGCGGCAGAGCAGGCCGACCGCCTCCGCGTTGGCCTCGGTCACCTCGAAGGAGGGCAGCACCGCCCGGGCCCGGTCGACGAACAGCCGGACGGCGTCCGGCAGTTCGCCGCCCGGCACCGGGGCGGCCGGCGGGAGGCCGTACGGCGGTGGGCCGTCGGGCGCCGGGCCGACCGGCAGCGGCGCGAGGGTCAGCAGGTGCTCGCCCGAGGCCCGCAGCGCGGTGCGGCTGGTGGCCAGCAGCCGCAGGCCCGGCAGCGCCCGCAGCAGCGCGTCCGCGAGCTCGGCGCAGGTCTCCACCAGGTGCTCGCAGCCGTCCAGTACCAGCAGCAGGCGCCGGCCGGCCAGCCGCTCGGTCAGGATGTCCAGCGGCGGGCGCGCGGTGCCGTCGGTCAGTCGCAGGGCCTCCAGCAGGGCGTGGCCGAGCAGCAGCGGGTCCTGGACCGGGGCCACGTCCACCAGCCAGGTGCCGTCGGGGAAGGATCCGACCGCGCGGGCCGCGGCGCGCAGGGCCAGCCGGCTCTTGCCCACCCCGCCCGGACCGGTCACCGTCACCAGCCGGGAGGCGGCCAGCAGGGCGGCCAGGTCGGTCAGCTCGCGCTGCCGCCCGACGAAGCCGGTCACCTCGGCCGGGAGCCGCCCGCGCTCCGGCTCCCGCGACCCCGCTGGGGGCTCCCCGGGCTGTGCTGTCCAGTCGCCGGCCAAGCGCTGCTCCCCGTGCTCCAGGCCGGACCGCCGCGGTCCGGACGTCTGTCGGGCCGTACGCGCGACGGCCTGCCTGGCAGAACGAGGTGACCGACCGGTAGGTTACGCGCGCGGATCGCACACCCGGTCGGATCGCCGGAGGGGACGACCCGGTCCGGAAACCGGGCGTCGGCGCGATAGGGTTCCGTCTGGAGAACAGCAAGGCGAGGGAGCGCGCAAAGGTGTCCGTGGGAGAGCTGGCCGGAGTGCTCGTCGCCGTGTTCTGGGCGGTCCTGGTCACCCTGCTCGCCGTGGTCCTGGTCCGCCTCTCCCGTGTGCTGAGGGAGGCCGCCGTCCTGGTCTCCGCCGTCACCGAACAGGCCGTGCCGCTGCTGACCGACGCGGGCGCCGCGGTGCGCAGCGCCAACGAGCAGCTGGAGCGGGTCGACGAGATCACCGCCAACGTGCAGGACGCCGCCGCCAACGCCAACGCGCTCTCCTCCACCGTGGCCGCCACCCTGGGCGGACCGCTGGTGAAGGTCGCGGCCTTCAGCTACGGCGTCCGCAAGGCCGTCGCCAAGCAGCAGGGCGGCCTGCCCTCCGTGCCGCTCCAGAGCGGCGAGCGCGAGGAACTGGCCCGGCTGATCCGGGCCGAGGTGCGCGCCGCGACCGCGCCCAGGGGCGGTCTGCTCTCCAGGGTCCGGCGAGCGGTGAGGGGCTGACGGCGTGGTGCGACGCATCTTCTGGATGGCGGTCGGCGCCGGCGCCACCGTCTGGGCCATGAACAAGGCCAACGAGGCCGTGCACCGGCTCACCCCGGACAGCCTCTCCGGCACCGCCGCGCGCGGCGCGCTGCACCTGGGCGACCTCGCCAAGCAGTTCGCCCAGGACGTGAAGGCCGGCATGGCGGAGCGCGAGGAGCAGCTCAAGGACGACCTCGGGCTGCGCGGCACCGCCGTGGTGGAGCCCCGGAACACCCGCCGGGTCCTGCGCGGTGAACCGCAGTACCGAGCTATCTCGGCGGCGCCCGGCAGCCCGGCCGCCGCCCTGCCTCCGTCCCGCAGTGCCCGCACCACCCCCCGGACCATTGAAGAAACGCCCCGCCGCGCCCTGCCGCCGCGGGGCGGCACCCCGAACCGGAAGGACCACTAATGGAGTCGGCTGAGATCCGCCGCCGCTGGCTGCGCTTCTTCGAGGAGCGCGGCCACACCGTCGTTCCGTCGGCGTCCCTGGTCGCCGACGACCCCACCCTGCTGCTCGTCAACGCCGGCATGGTGCCGTTCAAGCCCTACTTCCTGGGCGAGGTCAAGCCGCAGTTCTCGCGCGCCACCAGCGTCCAGAAGTGCGTGCGCACCCTGGACATCGAGGAGGTCGGGAAGACCACCCGGCACGGCTCCTTCTTCCAGATGTGCGGCAACTTCTCCTTCGGTGACTACTTCAAGGAAGGAGCCATCAAGTTCGCGTGGGACCTGCTCACCACGCCCGTCGCGGACGGTGGCTACGGCCTGGAGAAGGAGAAGCTCTGGATCACCGTCTACAAGGACGACGACGAGGCCGAGCAGATCTGGCGTGACGTCATCGGCGTGCCCTCGGAGCGCATCCAGCGCCTGGGTATGAAGGACAACTTCTGGTCGATGGGCGTCCCCGGCCCGTGCGGCCCGTGCTCGGAGATCAACTACGACCGCGGCCCCGCGTACGGCGAGGAGGGCGGCCCGGCCGTCAACGGCGAGCGCTACCTGGAGATCTGGAACCTGGTCTTCATGCAGTACGAGCGCGGCCACGGCGACGGCAAGGACGGCTTCGAGATCCTCGGCGACCTGCCGAGCAAGAACATCGACACCGGCCTCGGCCTGGAGCGCCTCGCCGCGATCCTCCAGGACGTCGACAACCTCTTCGAGATCGACACCAGCCGGATGATCCTCGACCGCGCCGCCGAGCTCACCGGCCACACCTACGGCGCCGACCACAAGTCGGACGTCTCGCTGCGCGTGGTCACCGACCACATCCGCACCGCGCTGATGCTGGTCGGCGACGGCGTCACCCCCGGCAACGAGGGCCGCGGCTACGTGCTGCGCCGCATCCTGCGCCGCGCCATCCGCAACATGCGCCTGCTGGGCGCCACCGAGCCGGTGGCCAAGGAGCTCATCGACGTCGCGATCAAGGCGATGGCGCCGCAGTACCCCGAGCTGGAGAGCGACCGCAAGCGCATCGAGACGGTCGTCGTCGGCGAGGAGGCGGCCTTCCTCCAGACCCTGAAGGCCGGCACCAACCTGCTGGACGTCGCGGTCACCGAGACCAAGCAGTCCGGCGGCGCGGTGCTCTCCGGCGAGCAGGCGTTCAAGCTGCACGACACCTACGGCTTCCCGATCGACCTCACCCTGGAGATGGCGGAGGAGCAGGGCCTCCAGGTGGACGAGGCGGGCTTCCGCCGCCTGATGCAGGAGCAGCGCAACCGCGCCAAGGCCGACGCCAAGGCCAAGAAGATGGGCCACGCCGACGTCGCGGCGTACCGCGAGGTCGCCGACAAGTCCGGCGCGAGCGTCTTCACCGGCTACACCCTCACCGAGGGCGAGGCCACCGTGGTCGGCCTGCTGGTGGACGGCGTCCCGTCGCCGGCCGCCTCCGAGGGCGACGAGGTCGAGATCATCCTCGACCGCACCCCGTTCTACGCCGAGGGCGGCGGCCAGCTCGCCGACCACGGCCGGATCCGGCTGGAGTCCGGCGCGGTGGTGGAGATCCGCGACGTGCAGCAGCCCGTCCCGGGCGTCGTGGTGCACTCCGGCGGGGTGCTGTTCGGCGAGGTCGTGCTGGGCGCCTCGGCGTACGCCACGATCGACATCGAGCGCCGCCGGGCGATCGCCCGCGCCCACTCGGCCACCCACCTGACCCACCAGGCGCTGCGTGACGCGCTCGGCCCGACGGCCGCCCAGGCCGGCTCGGAGAACGCCCCCGGCCGCTTCCGCTTCGACTTCGGCTCGCCCGCCGCCGTTCCGGGCAGCGTGCTGGTCGACGTCGAGCAGAAGATCAACGACGTGCTGGGCCGCGAGCTGGAGGTCACCGCCGAGGTCATGACGATGGACCAGGCCCGCAAGGCCGGCGCCATCGCGATGTTCGGCGAGAAGTACGGCGACGAGGTGCGGGTCGTCTCCATCGGCGACTTCTCCAAGGAGCTGTGCGGCGGCACCCACGTCGGCAACACCGCCCAGCTGGGCCTGGTGAAGCTGCTCGGCGAGTCCTCGATCGGCTCCGGCGTGCGCCGCGTGGAGGCGCTGGTCGGCGTCGACGCGTACAAGTTCCTGGCCCGTGAGCACACCGTGGTCGCCCAGCTCACCGAGCTGGTCAAGGGCCGCCCGGAGGAGCTGCCGGAGAAGATCTCGGGCATGCTCGCCAAGCTCAAGGACGCCGAGAAGGAGATCGAGCGCTTCCGCGCCGAGAAGGTGCTGGCCGCCGCGGCGGGCCTGGCCGACTCGGCCGAGGACGTGCACGGCATCGCCGTGGTCGCCGCGCAGGTCGCCGACGGCGTGGGCGCGGACGAGCTGCGCAAGCTGGTCCTGGACGTGCGCGGCCGGCTCGGCGCGCGCCCGGCCGTGGTCGCCGCCTTCACCGTGGCCAACGACCGCCCGCTGACCGTGATCGCCACCAACGAGGACGCCCGCGGCCGCGGCATCAAGGCCGGCGAGCTGGTCCGGACCGCCGCCAAGACCCTCGGCGGCGGCGGTGGCGGCAAGGACGACGTCGCGCAGGGCGGCGGCTCCGACGCCTCCGCGGTCGGCGCGGCCATCGCCGCGGTGCGCGGCCTGGTCGCGGAGCGCGCCAGCTGATGGAACCGGAGGAGAGGCCCTTCCGGCGTGGGCGGCGGATCGCCGTCGACGTCGGTGACGCCCGGATCGGGGTCGCGTCCTGCGACCCCGACGGGGTGCTCGCCACGCCTGTGGAGACCGTCCCGGCCGGGGTGAAGTCGCAGGCCAGGATCGCCGCCATCGTCGAGGAGTACGACGCGGTGGAGGTGATCGTCGGGCTGCCCCGCTCGCTGAGCGGCAAGGAGGGCCCGGCGGCGGAGAAGGTCCGGACGTACGCGACGCGGCTGGCCAACCGGCTCTACCCGGTGCCGGTGCGGCTGGTGGACGAGCGGATGTCGACCGTCACCGCCACCCACGGGCTGCGCGCCTCGGGGGTCAAGGCGAAGAAGGGCCGCTCGGTGGTCGACCAGGCCGCCGCCGTGGTGATCCTCCAGACCGCCCTTGAGTCCGAACGGGTGAGCGGCCGTCCGCCCGGTGAGAGCGTCGAGGCGGTCGGCTGAGGAGCCTGCTCTAACGTCCCGTTGAGGGGTCCGTGCGGACGCGTCCGCACGGACCCCTTTTTCGTCCGCTTCCGTATCCGTTTCGGACCGTTCGGTGTCGATCCGGATCGATCTGGGACCGCCGAGGGGACGCGAGCCAATGACCGACCAGGACTTCCACCCGGGGCTCACGCCAGGGCACCTCGGCGCGCCGGTGCTGGACCCGGAGGGCCGTCCGCCGTCCGCGCCCCGGCCGCGCTTCGATGCGCCGGATCCGCACCGACGGCGTAACGGACTGGCCTGCGGACTCACCGCGCTCGCCCTGGTGGCGGTGTTCGGCGGGGTCGGACTGACCGGCTACACCTGGTTCCAGGCGCAGCGCAAACCCCCGGCCGCCGCCGACTTCGGGGGGCAGGGCAGCGGCAGCGTCCAGGTCTCCGTGCCGGAGGGCGCGGGCCTGTCCCAGATCGCGTCCGCGCTGGTCCGCAACGGGGTGGTGGCCAGCTCGCTCGCCTTCACCCGGGCCGCGAAGGGCAGCGCGGCGGCGGCCGGGCGGATCCAGCCCGGGACGTACACCCTGAAGCAGAAGATGTCGGCCGTGGCGGCGCTGGCGGTCCTGATCGACCCGGCCAACGCCAACGGCCTGACCATCCCCGAGGGCTGGCGCGGCTACCAGATCTACGCGGCCGTCGACAAGAAGCTCCACCTGCCCGAGGGCACCACCCAGCGCACCGCGCAGGAGCAGGGCGTCGAACTGGGCCTGCCGGACTTCACCAACGGCAGCCCCGAGGGCTACCTGTTCCCGGCGACGTACAGCGTCACCGACGGGACCACCGCGATCGACCTGCTGAAACAGATGGTGGACCGGGCCGGCAAGGAGTTCACCCGGGACGACGCCACCGTCGTCGCGCAGAACTTCGGGCAGACCGTGTACGGGCTGGTCACCGTCGCCAGCATGGTCCAGGGCGAGGCCGACAACACCGAGGACATGGGCAAGGTGGCCCGGGTGATCTACAACCGGCTGGCCAAGGGCATGCCGCTCCAGCTGGACTCCACGATCAACTACGCGCTCGGCCGGTCGACCCTGAACACCACCGTGACCGAGACCAAGCTCGACTCGCCGTACAACACCTACCTGCACCCCGGGCTGCCGCCGACACCGATCTCCAACCCGGGCCGGCAGGCGATCATGGCGGCGCTGGACCCGACACCGGGGGACTGGCTGTACTTCGTCACCGTGAAGCCCGGGGACACCCGGTTCACCGACAGCTTCGAGGTGCAGCAGCGCAACGTGGCGGAGTTCAACGCCAACCGGGCGGCGGCGAAGCCCTCCGCCTCGGCCACCGCGTCCGGACCGGCGTCCGGACCGGCGTCCGGAGCGGCCTCCGGATCGGCGTCCGCGGCCCCGGCGGGCTCCGGGGCCGCCTCCGGCCCGGGTACGGCGACACCGTGACGACGGTGTGTGTCCTCGGTGAGGTCGCTCACTGACGGTGCTTCCGCCCGGCCGGGGGTGAGGCTGCGGTACGGTAACGTCTCCCTCCAGGCGTTGCGCTAGCACGCCGGTTCGAGAATCAGCCGGGACGGCGTCGTCCCGGACGGCCGGTCCGATCCTCCGGCCGTCACCGTCGGTTAAGGGGATCAATGACCGATCTGGGTGGGGGCTACGTCCCCCAGGGCGAGCCGTGGCACCCCGGGGATCCCGGGTACGACGGCCGGCAGCCGGTCCCCGGCCAGCAGGACGGCCAGTGGCAGCAGCAGTACCCGGCGCAGGGCCAGCACGGCCAGCAGGTTCAGCAGGGCCAGCACGGCCAGCAGGGCCAGCAGCCGTACGGGGACGTGCAGCAGGGGTACCCGCAGCAGCAGATGCAGCAGGGCTACCCCCAGCAGCAGATGCCGCAGCAGATGCAGCAGCAGGGCTACCAGCAGCAGGGGTACCCGGGCGGTCAGCAGGGCTACCCCCAGCAGCAGATGCAGCAGCAGCCGCAGCAGGGCCACCCCCAGCAGATGCCCCAGCAGCAGGTGCAGGGGTTCCAGCAGGAGCACCCGCAGCAGCAGATGCAGGGCTACCAGCAGCAGGGGTACCCGCAGCAGCAGGGCCACCCCCAGCAGCAGATGCCGCAGCAGCAGATGCAGCAGGGCTACCAGCAGCAGGGGTACCAGGGCGGTCAGCAGGACGGCGCCCAGCAGCAGCCCGGTCCGCAGCAGCAGCCGGGGACGCAGCAGCACCCCGGCATGCGGCAGCAGGCGGCTCCGCCCCAGCAGCCGGCGCAGCAGCAGGCCCGGCCGCAGCCGGCGCCCGCCGCGCCCGTCTCGGGCCCCGGCCCGGACGGCATCGACTGGGAGGCCGAGGCCGCCGCCCTGGAGTCCGGTGCCGACCCGGTCGGCACCGCGCACGAGGGCGCGGCCGACGAGTGGGACGGCCACGAGGACGGCCACCACGAGGACGGCGCCTACCTCGACGGGGAGGCCGAGCAGCACGAGAGCGGCTTCCTCGGCGAACAGGACGACTCCCGCGAGGCGAAGAAGAAGCGCAAGGAGAAGGGCAAGAAGTCGGGCCGCCGCAACGGCGGCGCCTGCCTGCTGGTCGCGCTGGTGCTGCTCGGTGCCGTCGGCGGCGCCGGCTGGTGGGGCTACGGCTTCTACCAGGACCACTTCGGCCCGCCGCCGGACTTCGCTGGTGAGGGCACCGGCTCGGTGCAGTTCGAGGTCAAGAAGGACGCGGTCGCCGGCCAGATCGGCCTGGCGCTGAAGAACGCTGGCGTGGTCAAGAGCGTCGACGCCTTCACCACGGCCTGCAAGGCCGAGCCCAAGTGCACCACCGTCCAGCCGGGCTTCTACGGCCTGAAGAAGGAGATGCAGGCCGCCACCGCGCTCAAGGAACTGCTCGCCCAGGCGGGCGGTGCGGCGATCGTGATCCCCGAGGGCAAGAACTCCACCGAGATCTACGCCCTGATCGACGGGAAGCTGAAGCTGCAGAAGGGCGCCACGGCCGCCGTCGCCCAGGCCCAGATCAACGACCTCGGCCTGCCCGCGTACGCCCAGGGCAAGATCGAGGGCTTCCTCTGGCCGACCCGCTACAACATCTCCGACGGCATGAAGCCCGAGGACCTGCTGAAGCAGATGGTGAAGAACGCCACCGACAAGTACGCGAACCTGGACTCCCAGGCCGCCTCGGTGGGCCTGAAGACCGGGTACGAGGTGGTCGTCGAGGCGAGCATCCTCCAGCGCGAGGGCAACAACCCGGCCGACTTCGCCAAGATGGCCAAGACCATCCAGAACCGGCTGGCCGCCGCCGGCGAGATCAACCACAAGCTCGGCATGGACACCACGCTCCAGTACTCCCTGGGTCGCAAGGACCTCAACAGGAAGGACATGGACGACGCGAGCAACCCGTACAACACCTACGTCAACCCGGGCCTGCCGCCGACGCCGATCTCCAACCCCGGCGACGACGCCCTGAACGCGGTGCTGCACCCGGCGGACGGCAAGTGGCTGTACTTCATCGCGATGGACCCGGAGCACACCCTGTTCGCCGAGACGAGCAAGGAGCACTACGCCAACGTCAAGGCGTACTGCCAGGCGGCCGGGCAGGGCTTCGACGAGACCCGCGGCCACTGCACCACCGCCAAGTAGCCCCGGCCGGGCGACAGTCCACGTTCACGGAGAGGTTGCGTTGACCAGCAAGCACCGGGCGGCCGTCCTCGGCTCGCCGATCGCCCACTCGCTCTCGCCGGACCTGCACCGGGCCGCCTTCGCGGCGCTCGGGCTGGACGGCTGGCGCTACGACCGCTTCGAGGTCGACGAGGCCGCGCTGCCCGGCTTCGTCGCCGGGCTGGACGAGGCCGAGTGGGCGGGGCTGTCGCTGACCATGCCGTTGAAGCGGGCGATCATCCCGCTGCTCGACGAGGTCAGTGCGACGGCCCGCTCGGTCGACGCGGTCAACACCGTGGTGTTCACCGCCGACGGTCGGCGCACCGGGGACAACACCGACGTCCCCGGGCTGGTGAACGCGTTGCGCGAGCGCGGGATCACCGAGGTCCCCGGGGCGGCCGTGCTGGGCGCCGGGGCCACCGCCTCCTCGGCGCTGGCCGCGCTCGCCCAGATCTGCACCGGTGAGGTGACGGTGTACGTGCGCAGCGCCGAGCGGGCCCGGGAGATGGCCGAGCTGGGCGAGCGGCTGGGCGTGACCGTCCGCACCGCCGACTGGGACCGCGGCGCGGAGGCGCTGGCGCAGCCGCTGACCGTCTCCACCACGCCGGTCGGCGCGACGGACGCCTTCGCCGGGGCGCTGCCGGCCGAGCCCGGGGCGCTGTTCGACGTGCTGTACCACCCGTGGCCGACTGCGCTGGCCGCCGCCTGCGCCGGGCGCGGGGCGACCGTGCTGGGCGGGCTGGACCTGCTGGTTCACCAGGCGGTGCTGCAGAGCGAGGCCTTCACCGGGCGGACGCCCGGGCCGCTGGCGGCGATGCGCGAGGCGGGGGAGAAGGCGCTCGCCGGGCACTGAGCCCGGCGCGTCGGGTGCGGCGCGTCGGATGCGGCGCCCGGCCCGGGCCGCCGCCCGGCCGGATCGTGGCCGGTTGCCGTCCGTCACGCGGACTGTGCCCCCGGGTGCCGCTGGGGCATGAAAGGATTCAGGCAGAAGGCACGCTCGGGCGGGCCCCGGCGGTGCCGTGGGCCGGTCCGCTGATGAAGGAGCTCCGTTGGGTACGTTGCGCTGGCTGACGGCGGGGGAGTCGCACGGCCCCGCACTCGTCGCGACGCTGGAAGGCCTGCCCGCCGGCGTACCGGTCACCACCGCCGTGGTGGCCGACGCGCTGGCGCGCCGTCGGCTCGGTTACGGCCGCGGGGCTCGGATGAAGTTCGAGCAGGACGAGGTGACCTTCCTCGGCGGCGTCCGGCACGGTCTGAGCATGGGCAGCCCGGTCGCGATCATGGTCGGCAACACCGAGTGGCCGAAGTGGGAGCAGGTCATGTCGGCCGACCCGGTCGACCCCGAGGTGCTGGCGGGCCTGGCCCGCAATGAGGCGCTCACCCGCCCCCGGCCCGGCCACGCCGACCTGGCCGGCATGCAGAAGTACTCGATCGACGAGGCCCGGCCGATCCTGGAGCGCGCCAGCGCCCGGGAGACGGCCGCCCGGGTCGCGCTGGGCGCCGTCGCCCGCGCGTACCTGCGTGAGGTGGCCGGGATCGAGATCGTCAGCCACGTGGTCGAGCTGGCCGCCGCCAAGGCGCCGGCCGGTGTGCTGCCGCTGCCCTCGGACGAGGCGCGGCTGGACGCCGACCCGGTGCGCTGCCTGGACGCGGACGCCTCGAAGGCGATGATCGCCGAGATCGACCAGGCCCACAAGGACGGCGACACCCTGGGCGGCGTGGTCGAGGTGCTGGCGTACGGCGTGCCGGTGGGCCTCGGCTCGCACGTGCACTGGGACCGCCGGCTGGACGCGCGGCTGGCCGCCGCGCTGATGGGCATCCAGGCGATCAAGGGCGTCGAGGTCGGCGACGGCTTCGACCTGGCCCGGGTGCCCGGTTCCCAGGCGCACGACGAGATCGTCCCGACCCCCGAGGGCGTCAAGCGCTCCTCCGGCCGCTCCGGCGGCACCGAGGGCGGCCTGTCCACCGGCGAGGTGCTGCGGGTGCGCGCCGCGATGAAGCCGATCGCCACCGTGCCGCGGGCGCTCCAGACCCTGGACGTGCGCACCGGCGAGCCGGCCAAGGCGCACCACCAGCGCTCGGACGTCTGCGCCGTGCCGGCGGCGGGCATCGTCGCCGAGGCGATGGTCGCGCTGGTGCTGGCCGACGCGGTCATCGAGAAGTTCGGCGGCGACCACGTCTCCGAGACCCGCCGCAATGTGCAGGGCTACCTCGACAACCTGATCATCCGATGACGACTCCTGTCGTCGTGCTGGTCGGCCCGCCCGGCAGTGGCAAGTCCACCGTCGGGCGGGTCCTCGCCGAGCGCCTGGGCGTCGGCTTCCGCGACACCGACGCCGACATCGAGACGACGGCCGGCAAGCCCATCCCGGAGATCTTCGTCGACGAGGGCGAGCCGCACTTCCGCGCGCTGGAGGTCGCGGCCGTACGGGCGGCCGCCACCGGGCACGACGGGGTGCTGGCGCTCGGCGGCGGCGCGGTGACGGCCGAGGCCACCCGCGAGCTGCTGCGCGACCTGCCGGTGGTCTTCCTGGAGGTCCCGTCGGCCGACGCGGTCAAGCGGGTCGGCCTGGACGCCCCGCGCCCGCTGCTGGCCGTCAACCCGCGGGCCCGCTGGCGCGAACTGATGGAGGCCCGCCGCCCCCTCTACCTGGAGGTGGCCACCGCCGTGGTCGACACCGCGGGACGCACCCCGGAGCAGGTCGCGGACGCCGTACTGGAAGCACTGGAGCTGAAGACCCCCCATGACTGACACCACCGTCAGGATCCACGTCGGCGGCAGCGCCGGCCACGACCCGTACGACGTGCTGATCGGGCACCAGCTGCTCGGAGAGCTGGCCCCGCTGATCGGGACCCGGGCCAAGCGGGTCGCGATCATCCACCCGGAGGCCCTCGAGGCCACCGCCGACGCCATCCGCGAGGACCTGGTCGGCGAGGGCTACGAGGCGATCGCGCTCCAGGTCCCCAACGCGGAGGACGCCAAGAGCGCCGAGGTCGCCGCGTACTGCTGGTCGGTCCTCGGGCAGACCGGCTTCACCCGCAGCGACGTCATCGTCGGCCTCGGCGGCGGTGCCACCACCGACCTGGCCGGATTCGTCGCCGCCACCTGGCTGCGCGGCGTGCGCTGGGTCTCGATGCCCACCACGCTGCTCGGCATGGTCGACGCGGCCGTCGGCGGCAAGACCGGCATCAACATCGCCGAGGGCAAGAACATGGTCGGCGCCTTCCACCCCCCGGTGGGCGTGCTGGCCGACCTCGGCACCCTGGAGACCGTGCCCAAGCACGACTACGTCTCCGGCCTCGCCGAGGTCATCAAGTGCGGCTTCATCGCCGACCCGGCCATCCTCGACCTGATCGAGGCCGACCCGGAGGGCGCCAAGACCCCGGCCGGCCCGCACACCGTCGAGCTGATCCGCCGCGCCATCCAGGTCAAGGCCGACGTGGTCACCGGCGACCTCAAGGAGTCCGGCCGCCGGGAGATCCTCAACTACGGCCACACCCTCGGCCACGCCATCGAGCGCAACGAGCGGTACAAGTGGCGGCACGGTGCCGCGATCTCCATCGGCATGGTCTTCGCCGCCGAACTCGGCCGCCTGGCAGGCCGGTTGGACGACGAGACGGCCGACCGGCACCGCACCGTACTGGCCTCGGTCGGCCTGCCGCTGAGCTACCGGGCGGACGCCTGGCCGAAGCTGCTGGACGCCATGAAGATCGACAAGAAGTCCCGCGGCGACCTGATCCGCTTCATCGTCCTGGACGGCCTCGGCAAGACCTCCGTGCTGGAGGGCCCCGACCCGTCCCTGCTGGTCGCCGCCTACGCGGAGGTCTCGGCGTGACCCGGGTGCTGGTGCTCAACGGCCCCAACCTCGGCCGCCTGGGCAGCCGCGAGCCGGACGTCTACGGCGCTACCTCGTACGCCGGACTGGTCGAGCGCTGCACCGCGCTGGGCAAGGAGTTCGGCTTCGAGGTCGAGGTGCGCGAGACCAACTCCGAGCAGCAGATGGTGGAGTGGCTGCACGAGGCGGCCGACGGGCAGCTGCCCGTGGTGATCAACCCGGGTGCGTTCACGCACTACTCGTACGCGATGCGGGACGCCGCCGCGCAGCGCACCGCGCCGCTGATCGAGGTGCACATCTCCAACCCGTACGCCCGGGAGACCTTCCGGCACACCTCGGTGATCGCCGCGGTGGCCTCCGGCACCATCGCCGGTTTCGGGCTCGGCTCCTACGAGCTGGCGCTGCGCGCGCTGGCCGAGCGGCTCACCACGCGCTGAGGGTGCGGGCCACGGCCCGGCGGCGGACTGTGCCCGCTGCCGGGCCGCCGTGTAGTGTCCCCGCTGAGAGGTGTCGGGAGGGTGCCGTGACGCAGTACGCCGGAGGCGGGCAGGTCCCGCCGCGTCCCGTCGCACCGCCGGTGCCGCCCCCGCCGACAGCCGTCCGGCCCGGGGCCGCCGCCCCGGCGCCCGCCCCCGCCCCGGCACCCGTCGCGGCCCCCGCGCCGGCCGCGGCCCACGCGCCCGGCCCGGTGCCCGGCGCGCCGCCGGTTCCGGCCGGGGGGACCGGGCACTTCGTGCTCCCGTCCGGGACGCCCGTCCAACTGCCCGCCCACCCGAGGCAGCACGCGCCCACCGGTCCGATCGCCGTCCTGCTGATCGGTCCGGCCGGGGCGGGCAAGACCACCGTCGCCCGCTACTGGGCCGAGCGCAGGCCCACCCCGACCGCGCACATCAGCCTGGACGACGTCCGGGAGTGGGTGCAGTCCGGCTTCGCCAACCCGCAGTCCGGCTGGAACAACGCCTCCGAGGCGCAGTACCGGCTGGCCCGCCGCACCTGCGGCTTCGCCTGCCGCAACTACCTGGCCAACGGCATCTCCTGCATCATCGACGACGCGGTCTTCCCGGACCGCCCGGCGATCGGCCTCGGCGGCTGGAAGCGGCACATCGGCCCCGGGATGATCCCGGTCGTGCTGCTGCCCAGCCTGGACTCGGTGCTGCGCCGCAACGCCCTGCGCGGCGGCAACCGGCGGCTCGGCGACGAGGAGGTGGCCCGCATCCACGGACGGATGGCCGGCTGGTACAACTCGGGGCTGCCGATCATCGACAACTCCTCGCTGGACGTGCCCGGCACGGCCGCCGAGCTGGACCGGGTCATCCTGGCCCGGCTGATGGGCATGCCGGTCCGCTGATCCGCGCGGTGCCGGTGGGCCTGCCCGCAGGGCCGAGGGGCCGCGGTCGTGTCGGTGCCGGCTGCGATGATGGGAGCTGTCCTCGGGCGGGCCCAGTGGCCCGCCCGGCCGAAACCCCGGGGGAGCTGACGCCCGTGCCGGAAGGCCACATCATCCACCGCCTCGCCGCCGAGAACCGCAAGGCCTTCGGCGGCCGTCCGGTCCGGGTGTCCAGCCCGCAGGGCCGGTTCGCCGACGAGGCCAAGGTGATCGACGGGCAGCTGCTCACCGGCGCCGAGGCCACCGGCAAGCACCTCTTCCTCGGCTTCGAGGAGGGCGCCTGGGTGCACATCCACCTCGGCCTCTACGGCGGCTTCACCTTCGCCGACGGCCCGGCGCCCGAGCCGGTCGGCCTGGTCCGGCTGCGGCTGGAGGGCGAGGACGGCTACGCCGACCTGCGCGGCCCCAACACCTGCGCGCTCGTCGGCGACGAGCAGAAGGCCGCCGTCGCGGCCCGGCTCGGCCCGGACCCGCTGCGCGCCGACGCGGACCCGGAGGCCGCCTGGCGCCGGATATCGGCCAGCCGGACGACGGTCGCCGCGCTGCTGATGGACCAGAAGGTGCTGGCCGGGGTGGGCAACGTCTACCGGGCCGAGGTGCTGTTCCGCCACGGCATCGACCCGCACCGGGCCGGGCGCGACCTCACCCGGAAGGAGTGGGACGCGATCTGGACGGACCTGGTCGCGCTGATGCGCGAGGGCGTCACCGCGGGCCGGATCGACACCGTCCGTCCGGAGCACACCCCCGAGGCGATGGGGCGTCCGCCCCGCGTGGACGACCACGGCGGCGAGGTGTACGTGTACCGGCGGGCGGCGATGCCCTGCCTGGTCTGCGGCACGGACGTGCGGACGGAGGAGCACGCCGCCCGCAACCTCTTCTGGTGCCCGGCCTGCCAGGCGGCGTGAGGCCCCCGCCCCGGGCGGCGTGAGGCCTGGGGCGGGCCGGTGCCGACCCTTCTGACCTGCGACGACGGGTAGCGTGCTCGGTGAGCAGTCCGTCCTGTCCGCAGTGCCACGTGCGAGCGTGGAGCGAAAGGAAGTCCCCATGATCTTCATCACGGTCAAGTTCGCGGTCCGCCCCGAGCGCGCCGACCACTGGCTCGACCTCGTCGACGAGTTCACCAGGGCCACTCGCGAGGAGCCCGGCAACCTCTTCTTCGAGTGGTCCCGCAGCGTCGACGACCCCAACGAGTTCGTCCTGGTCGAGGCCTTCCGCGACGGCGACGCGGGCAAGGCGCACGTGGAGTCCGCGCACTTCACCAAGGCCATGGACGACCTGTCGTACGCCGTCGCCGGCAAGCCGCGGATCGTGTCGACCGAGATCCCCGGCATGGACGGCTGGGGGGAGATGGGCGAGATCACTCCCCGGTGACGGGTCGGGGCCGTTCGCCCGGGAGCGGTGCGGCGCACCGCCCGGCCGAGTCCCCGATCGGCCCTCCGTCCGGGTGCCCAGCCCGTAGGCTGGGGCCCGGGCCGGGCGGAGGGAGAGCGGGCGGATGGAGCGGCACGAGGTGGTCAACACCGTGTCGGATGTCACGGTCGGCGGGAATCTGGTGCAGGCCGGGACCATCGGGTCGCTGCACATCCACGAGCGGGAGGCACCGCCGAGACCGCATCAGATCCGGCTCCCGCACGGCCCCTTCGTCAACCGCGAGCCGGAGATCGCCGCGCTGACCGCCGCGCTGCGCCGGGTCGAGGCGGGCGGCCTCGGGGTGGTGGTGTTCACCGGCCTGGGCGGCGTCGGGAAGACCGAGCTGATCGCCAAGTTCGCCGAGGAGCACCGGGAGCACTTCCCGGACGGCGACCTCTACGCCGACCTGCGGGCCTACCGGCACCAGGGCGGGGTGGACCTCCCCGCGCTGCTGGCCGGGTTCCTGCGCGCCCTCGGTACCGAGCCCCCGGCCGTGGAGGCCGAGCGGTTCACCGCGTTCCGTACCGCCACCGCCGGGCGCCGGTGCCTGTTCTTCCTGGACAACGTCGAGCACGCCGCGGAGGTGCGGGCGCTGGTCCCCTCCGGCGGGCTGCTGGTGGTGGCGAGCCGGCGGCGGCTGCCCGCGCTGCGGACGGACGGTGCCGAGGTGCGCCGGCTCGGGCCGCTGAGTGCGGCGGCGGGCGCCGAGCTGGTGCGCGGCTGGGTGGGTTCCGGCCGGGGCACCGACGGGGAACTGGCGGAACTGGTCGAGCTGTGCGGCGGGCTGCCGCTCGCGCTGAACGCGGTCGGGAGCCAGCTGCTGGACCGGGACAGCCTGCCGGTCGGCCGGGTGCTGGCCGAACTGCACGACCGGGAGGGCAGGCTGGCGGTGCTGGAGGATGAGGAGAACGACCTCGGCGCGACGTACGACCTGGTGTACGAGCGGCTGACGCCGGCTGCCCGGGCGCTCTACCACCTGATCGGTGTGCAGCCCGGCCCCTTCGTGTCCGCCGCACTGGCGCGTGCGGTCGGCGTCGAGCGGGCCGAGCGGGCGATCCGGGAACTGCGCGACGTCCACCTGCTGGACGAAGTGGTGGACGACGACCCGGCGGAGGACCGCTTCCGGGCCCACGACGTGGTGCGGCTGCACGCCTACGGCCGGACGCGTGACCTGCCCGACCGTGACGGGCTCCTCGCCGCCGTCGTCGCGTACTACCGGGCCCGGGCCTCGCTGGCGGACCGGACGATGGCTGGGAAGCGGCTGCGGCTGCAGGACCCGAGCGGCGACGACCTGCCCGGCTTCGCCTCGGAGACCGCGGCCCTGGAGTGGCTGTACGCGGAACGGGCGAACTACCGCGCGGTGGTGGAGGCGGCGGCCGAGCAGGGGTGGCACGGCGAGGTGTGGCGGCTCTGCGAGTCGCTCTGGCTGCTGTACCACGACCGCAGGCTCTACCAGGACTGGATCGCCACCCACCGGCTCGGGGTCGAGTCGGCGCAGTGGGACAACCAGCCGGCCGCCGTGGTCCGGATGCGCAACCAGCTGGCCCGCGCCCACCTCGACCGCAAGGAGTACCAGCTCGCCGCCGGACAGCTGGCGCTCGCCACCGAGCAGGTGCCGCTGGTGGCCGACCGTCAGGTCGTGGGCGTCCTCTACGAGACGGACGGCCTGCTCTGCCTGGCCGACGGCCGCCCCGGCGACGCGGTCGAGCGGTTCACGCTGGCCCTGGCGGAGAACCTGGGCGACGACCACGGCGAGATCGTCCAGAGCTACAACCTCGCGCAGGCGCTGATCGCCGACGGCCGCCCGGAGGAGGCGCTCACCGTGCTCGCCGGGGCCACGGCCCAGGCCGAGGCCGGCCGGGACAACGACATGCTGATGAAGCTCCCGCTGGTCCGGGCCCGGGCCCACCGGGCGCTCGGACAGCTCGCCCTCGCCGTCGCCCAGGCCCGTGACTGCGCCCGGCAGGCCAGGGAACGGAGCCAGTACGCGAAGGAGGCGCAGGCGCACGGCCTGCTCGTCAGCCTCGCGGAGGAACTGGCCGACGAGGAGCTGGCGGAGCGCAGCCGGGAGCGGCTGCGCGAGCTGCGGGGGTAGCGGCCCGCCCCGGCTCGGTCAGGTCCAGGGCCCGGTCAGGGCTCGGCCGTGAACGAGACCCGGGTGCGCTGCTCCCCGGTGCGGACGGTGAGGCCGTGCTCGGTGAGGTCGGCCGGGTCGCCGCCGTCGGCGAGCCGGCAGGCGACGGCGGAGCCGAGCAGCAGCGGGTCGATGCCGGGGTCCGGGGCGCCCCAGCCCGGTTCGGCGCGGGCCTCCAGCAGCCGGCCGGTGTGCAGCCGCAGCAGGTGGCGGTCGGGGCCGAGGGCGGCCACCGCGACGGCGAGGCCGGGGAGTTCGGCGGCGGTGTCGGCGAGCCAGCGGGCGGCGGGGCGTTCGGCGTGGGCCTCGGTGCGGGCGAGGACCTCGGCCGTGTAGCGCAGGGCGTCGCCGGGGTGGTCGTCGGTCAGGGCGTGGAAGCCGCGCGGGGTGTGGTCGTGGGGGTCGAAGGGGTAGCGCCGCAGGCTGACCTCCGGGCCCTCGCTCCTGCCCTCGACCTCGTACGCGGTGGGCCGGTCGGTGTCCCCGGGGCAGGGGACGGGCCGGGGGTAGGGCGGCAGGGCCGGTTCGTCCCGGGGCTCGTCCAGCCGGTCCAGGAAGGAGTAGAGCAGCGGGCGCAGCAGCCGGGCGGATCCGCCGGGGTGGGCGAGTGCGCGGCCGGTGATCTCCCGGAGGTCGGCCGGCGCCTGGGCGAAGGCCAGTTCCAGCTGGGCGGCGAGGTCCCCGTCCGGGTCGAGCAGGGGTGCGGCCTGGCCGAAGGCGTAGCCGGGGGAGCGCGGGTCGAGTTCGGCGGCGCCGGTGGCGACGAGCAGGGTGCGGTGCTCCAGGGCGGCGCCGTAGACGGTGACCGAGCCGTGGTCGCCGATCACGCAGTCGGCGGCGACGAGCGCGGCCTGCCAGCCCTGGTGGGGCGGGATCAGGCGCAGGCCCATCCGCCGGGCGTCGTCGAGCAGGGCCCGGGGGTCGTGCCGGCTCCAGACGTTGGGGTGTAGGACGACGGCCACCGTGTACTCGTCGGCGGGCAGTTGGCGGACCAGCCGCTGGGGCAGCCGGGGGTGGCTGCCCAGTGACGAGTGCTCGCTCCAGGTGGAGCTGACGACGACGAGCCGTCGGCGGCCGGTGGCGCCGAGCGCGGCGCGGTAGGCGTCGCGGGAGCGCCGGCTGGCGAGCATCCGGTCGAAGCACGGGTCGCCGACCACCTGGGCGACGTCCAGTGCCTCCGGGCAGGAGGACCGAAGCCGGTCCAGCTGTTCGGGGTGGGAGAGGCCGAGGGCGTCCACGAACACCCGCCCGTGGTGGGTGAGTTCGTTGCGGGACAGGCCGGCGGAGCTGACCGTGTCGCCGGTGGACTCGGCCACCAGGCGGTTGTAGCCGGCGCCGTGCGGGAGGACGACCAGCCGGGCGTCCAGGCGGTGCATGGAGGAGTGGACGGCACAGGCGACGGCCAGGTCGAAGGGGAGGCGGACGGCGTCCTCCCAGTCCAGGACGGTGTAGCCGGGCAGGTCGTGCAGGTAGTCGTCCAGGGCGCGGTCGGCGAAGACGGAGCCGGGGTTGACGGTGAAGTACCGCTCGATGCCGGCCGGGCTCAGCAGGGCGAGGACGTCCAGGACCCGGGTGGCCGAGGTGAGGGTGCGGGCGACCGCCAGCACGCGGGCCTTGACCGGGTCGGTGTTCCATCGGTCGGCGGGCCAGGCGTGGGGGTGGGACGGCACAGCATGATCGTACTCACCCGGGGTGCGCGCCGGGCGCTGTTCCCCGAGTGTCGGTCAGCCGGCCGCGGCGGTGGGCTCGTGGTGCTCGCCGGCGGCGCATTCGTCGAGGAGGGGGCGCATGCTCTCGTCCACGAGCCGGTAGCGCACCACACGGCCGTCCTTGTCGCCGGTGACCACGCCGGCCGTGCGCAGCAGCCGCAGGGCCTGGGAGACGGCGGGGTCGCGCATGCCGGTGGCGACCGCGAGGTCGGTGACGGCGAGCGGGCCGGCCCGGTGGAGGGCGAGCAGCAGGGCGAGCCGCCCGGGGTCGGCGAGCAGGGAGAACCGCTCGGCCCAGGACCGGACGTGCGCGGTGTCGCCGATCGCGGCGATGGCCTCGCAGACCCGGTGTCCGTCGATGGTGCGGTGGCCCGCGCGTTCGGCCGGTACGAGATGCATGTCCGCATTCTCGCAGGAGCGGGGCTGTGATCCTGGACACCTGCGCAGGTGCGCAGCCTTGCACGGGTCGGGCGCGGCCCCTACGGTGTTCCCCGCCGTGGTGCTCGGGAAGACCGGTGACGGACCCCCAGGGGTCCAAGTCCGGAGCGGCCCTCGCCACTGTGATCGGGTCAGTTCCTTCGTCCGCGAGGGAACGCCGTCCGTGTCCACGACGCCACTGGGTGCCCCGCGCACCTGGGAAGGCGGACTCGGACGTCCCGTAAGCCAGGAGACCGGCCACGGCACTTCACGACGTCATTCCACGAGGTGTTGGAGCGTGATCCGGACATGACCCTGCCCGAAACCGTCGCCGCGGACGCGAAAGCGGTGCCGTCGGCGCTGCCCGCCTTCAGATGGAAGCGCGAGGACACCCTGCGCACCGCCGGATTGATGGGGGTGATCCTGGCCATGCACGTGGTGGCCTTCGGGACGCTCGTCTTCCTGGTGGCCCCCGAGGGGTACACGGTCGGCACCCAGGTCTTCGGGGTGGGCCTGGGCATCACCGCGTACACCCTCGGGATGCGGCACGCCTTCGACGCCGACCACATCGCGGTGATCGACAACACCACCCGCAAGCTGATGGCGGACGGCAAGCGGCCGGTCTCGGTGGGCTTCTGGTTCGCGCTCGGGCACTCCTCGATGGTGGTCATCATGGCCGCCCTGGTGGCGGGCGGCGCGCAGCTGGCGAACACGCTGATGGACGACGAGTCGGCCACCCACAAGTGGCTCGGGCTGGTCGGCACCACGGCCTCCGGCGCCTTCCTCTACCTGATCGGCGCGCTCAACCTGGCGGCGCTGTTCGGCATCCTCAAGGTGTTCCGCTCGATGCGGGCCGGGAAGTTCGACGAGGCGGAGCTGGAGGCGCACCTGGACTCGCGCGGCTTCATGGCCCGGGTGCTGAACCGGGCGACCCGCTCGATCACCCGGCCCGGGCAGATGTTCCCGGTCGGCATGGTGCTGGGGCTGGGCTTCGACACCGCGACCGAGGTCACCCTGATGGTGATGGCCGGCTCGGGCGCGGCCGCCGGGCTGCCCTGGTACGCGATCGTCTGCCTGCCGCTGCTGTTCGCGGCCGGGATGAGCCTGTTCGACACCCTGGACGGGACGTTCATGAACTTCGCGTACCAGTGGGCCTTCTCCAACCCGGTGCGCAAGGTCTACTACAACCTGACCATCACCGGGCTGTCGATCGCGGTGGCCTTCATCATCGGCACCATCGAGCTGGTCGGGGTGCTGCACGAGAAGTTCGACCTGACCGACCCGGTGACCGGCTGGATCGCGAACATCTCGCTGGACAACGTCGGCTACGCGATCGCCGGGCTGTTCGTGGTGGTCTGGGCGCTGGCGATCGGCTACTGGAAGCTCGCCAAGGTCGAGAAGCGCTGGGTGCCCGAAGGGTCGTGAGCGCGTCCCCGCGGAACGGCGCCTCCCCGGCCGGGGAGGCGCCGTTCCGGCGTTCAGCGCTCTTCGCGGAAGTCGACGTGCCGGCCCGCGACCGGGTCGTACTTGCGCAGGACGATGCGGTCCGGGTCGTTGCGGCGGTTCTTGCGGGTCACGTACGTGAACCCGGTGCCGGCGGTGGAGCGGAGCTTGATCACGGGGCGCAGTTCGCTGCGGGCCATGGGGTGTCCTCCTGGGGCCTGGGGTGCTGGGTCGGGTGCTGGACCGGAACCGTACACCGAAATGGAATTCATTTTCATCTGGTGTAACGTGAGCCCTGTCCCCGCCCATTCCCGGACGCCAGGGAGCACCCATGTCCGCCCACTGCCAACTCACCGGCCGCCGCCCCGGGTTCGGCAACGCGATCTCGCACTCGCACCGCCGCACCAGCCGCCGCTTCGACCCCAACATCCAGCGCAAGCGCTACTGGCTGCCCGGCGAGGGCCGCTACGTCCGGCTCACGCTGAGCGCCAAGGGCATCCGCACCGTCGACTCGATCGGCGTCGCCGCCGCCGTCGCCCGCATCCGGGCCCGGGGGGAGAAGGTCTGATGGCCAAGCGGAGCAAGATCGTCAAGAACGAGCGGCGGCGCGCGATCGTCGCGCGGTACGCGCGGCGCCGGGCCGAACTCAAGCGCACCATCGCCCACCCCGGCACCGCCGCCGCCGAACGGGCCGCCGCACAGGCCGAACTCGCCCGCCAACCACGGGACGCCAGTGCCACCCGGATCCGCAACCGGGACGCCGTGGACGGCCGCCCCCGCGGCTACCTGCGCGCCTTCGGCCTCTCCCGGATCAACCTGCGCGGGCAGGCCCACGCCGGGTACCTGCCGGGCGTCCGCAAGGCGAGCTGGTGAGCGGGGTGTCCGGCTCGCCGGACGGGATCAAGCTGCCGGTGGTCGTCGTCGCCGGCCTGCACGCCGACGAACGCCGGGCCGCCGTACGGGAACTGGCCGCCGCCGCGGTGGACGCGGTGGTGCTGCGGCACGACCTGCGGGACGCCTCGCTCGGCCTGGTCCACCGCGAACTCCTGGACGCGGCAGGGCCGTTCGACGTGGACGACGTGCCGCTCGCCAACGACTGCCCGTGCTGCGCCCTGCGCGAGGACCTGCTGCCCCGGCTGCTGGAGATCGCCGACGAGGGCCGGTACGGTCTCGCGATCGTCGAGCTGTGGGGCGGCAGCGACCCGCACCCGGCCGTCGAGGTGATCGCCGCGGGGGAGGTGGACGGGCGGCGACTCGCGGACGCGGTCGAACTGGCGGGCGTGGTCACCGCCGTCGACCCGGACCGGCTGGTCGGCGAACTCTCCGTCCCCGACGACCTGGCCGAGCACGGACAGCACACCGCCGCCCGGGACGAACGCACCCGCGCGGAGGCGCTCGCCCACCAGATCGAGTACGCCACCACCCTCGCCGTGCCGCGCGCCACGGCGCACGCGCCGGGGCTCGCACTGCTGCGCCAGCTCCACGCCCCCGCCCGGGTCGTCCGGCTCGGCACCGGCACGCTCACCCGGGCCGCGCTCGGCGGCTTCGACGTCGCCGCCGCCCGGGACCGGGTCAACCCGGCGATCGCGCTGCTGCCGCAGGAACGGGACGAGGCGGGCGTCGCCACCCTGGTGTGGGAGCGCCGCAGGCCGCTGCACCCGGAGCGGCTGCACCGGGCGCTGGAACTGCTCGTCCCGGCGGCGCAGCGCAGCCGCGGCAGGTTCTGGCTGGCCAACCGGCCCGAACTGATGCTGGCCTGGGACGCGGCCGGGGCGAACCTCGCGGTCGAGGAGTGCGGGCCCTGGCTCACCGCCCTGCCCGACGCGGCCTGGGACCTCTACCCGCCCGCGCGCCGGGCCGCCGCCGCCCTGGACTGGCACCCCCTGCACGGCGATCGGGTCCAGCAGCTCAGCTTCACCGCCGAGGGGCTGGACGCCGACGGCATCACCGCCCTGCTGGACTCCTGCCTGCTCACCGACGCCGAACTCGCCGCCGGCGAACCCGGCTGGAAGGCCCTGCCCGACGCCTTCCGGGACCTGCTCGACCCCGTCCACTGACCCGACCCCGACCCCGACCCCGACCCCGACCCCGACCACTGACCCGACCCCGACCACCGAACGGAGCTCCCGCGTCATGCGCGACCGAACCGCCCCGCCGAGGAACCGGCCCAATCCGCTGATCGCGGCGGGCATCGAGTACATCGACTACAAGGACACCGACCTGCTGCGCCGCTTCGTCTCCGACCGGGGCAAGATCAGGAGCCGCCGGGTCACCCGGCTCACCGCGCGGCAGCAGCGGGCGATGGCCCGGGCGATCAAGAACGCCCGTGAGACGGCCCTCCTCCCGTACCGTTCCGGCCCCACCCGATAGGAGTTCCCGATAGCCGTGCCCAAGCGCAAGACCTCCCGCAGCAACACCCGGCACCGCCGGGCCCAGTGGAAGGCGGCGCCGCCGAAGCTGGTCCCGATCACCCTCAACGGCCGCGAGATGCTGGTCCCGCAGAACCTCGTCCCGGCGTACCGGAGGGGGCTGCTCGACCCCGGCGAGTGACGGGAGGTGAGTCGGCGGCCCGCAGTGGCGGCCGGGTGTCACGGGACCGGTGACCGGAACCGGACGGTGGTGCGGGGCGCGCGGGGAAGCACCGGGGGGTCCTGTCGGGGGTGCTCGGCGGGCGGTTTGGGGTGCGGCTTCGTAGGCTCGACGCATGGCGGATGCGTACGCGGGGCGGCGGGAGCGGGTGAGGGAGCACTTCAGCGCGGCCGGGGCCGACGCGGCGCTGATCACCCGGGCGGCGAACGTGCGGTATCTGACGGGCTGCGCGCCCTGCGGCGCGACGCTGCTGCTGACCGGGGAGCGGGCGCTGCTGGCGCTGCCGGACGACCTGCCGCCGGACGACTCCGGGGAGCACCTGATCGCCCCGGACCTCGCCCGGCTGCCGGTGGCGGCGGGGGCGGACACCGCGCTGGCCGCCGCGGCCGCCGCGGCGGGCTTCGGGGTGTCGGGCCTGGCGGTGGAGGAGCACGACCTGACCGTCAGCCGGCACCGGGCGGTGGCTGGCCTGGCCGGGACGGCCCGGCTGGCCGACCTGGGACAGGTGGTGGAGCGGCTGCGGGTGGTCAAGGACGAGCACGAGATCGCCGATCTGCGGATCGCCGCCGAGATAGCCGACCAGGCGCTCGGCGAACTGCTGGAGTCGATCCTGGTCGGCCGCACCGAGCGGCACCTGGCGATGGAGCTGGAACGGCGGATGATCGACCACGGCGCCGACCGGGCGGCCTTCCCGGTCTCGGTCGGGACCGGCAGCCACTCCGGCCAGGCCGCCCACCAGCCGACCGACCGCCGGGTGGAGGAGGGCGACTTCCTGACCGTGGTGATGGGCGCCCAGTACCGCGGCTACGGAGTCTCCACCGCCCGCACCTTCGTGATCGGCGCGGCTCCCGCCCCCTGGCAGGTGGAGCTGCACCGGCTGGTCTTCCGCGCCCAGCGGGCCGGCCGGGAGGCGCTCGGACCAGGCGTGGAGCAGTGCGTGCCCGACCGGGTGGCCCGGCAGGTCCTGGAGTCGGCGGGCCACGCCGAGGCCTCCCCGCACCCGGTGGGCCACGGCATCGGGCTGGAGATCCGGGAGGCGCCGCGACTCGGTCCGTCGGACATGGGTAAACTGGACAGCCGCGTGCCGGTCACCGTCGGCCCAGGGGTCCACCTCCCGGGCAAGGGCGGCGTCCGGATCGAGGACACGCTCGTCGTGCGCCCCCTCGAAGAGGGCGGGCCCGAGCTGCTCACCATCACCACCAAGGAGCTCCTCGCCCTGTGACGGCGGCCCTTCCCGGGCTGACGGCGGCAGGACGCGTCCCTTGGTTCCTTGACAGCTATATCCAGGAGTAAGTGCGCCCGTGGCTTCCACGAACGATCTCAAGAACGGCATGGTCCTCAAGCTGGATGGCGGCAAGCTCTGGTCCGTCGTCGAGTTCCAGCACGTCAAGCCCGGCAAGGGCCCGGCCTTCGTTCGGACCAAGCTCAAGGAGGTCCTGACGGGCAAGGTCGTCGACAAGACCTTCAACGCCGGCACCAAGGTCGAGACCGCCAACGTCGACAAGCGTGGCATGCAGTTCTCGTACAAGGACGGCGAGAACTTCGTGTTCATGGACACCGACACGTACGACCAGGTCGCGATCGAGCCCTCCGTCGTCGGCGACGCCGCCAAGTACCTGCTCGAGGGCTTCGACGCCCTGGTCGCCATGTACGAGGGCTCCCCGCTGTACATCGAGCTCCCGGCCTCGGTCGAGCTGGTCATCTCCCACACCGAGCCCGGCGTCCAGGGCGACCGCTCCACCGGCGGCTCCAAGCCCGCCACCCTGGAGACCGGTGCCGAGATCGCCGTCCCGCTCTTCATCGTGACCGGCGAGAAGATCAAGGTCGACACCCGCGACGGCAGCTACCTCGGCCGGGTGAAGTAAGTCCGTGTCGGCCGCACGTAGCAAGGCCCGTACCCGGGCCTTCCAGATCCTCTTCGAGGCCGACCACCGCGGGGTCGACCCGCAGCAGGTCCTCGCCGACTGGGTGGCCCGCGCTCGCGAGCCGAAGCCCGACGAGGGCACCCCGCAGGTCGCCGAGTACACCATGGAGTTGATCGAGGGGTACGTCCAGCACGCCCGTCGCATCGACGACCTGATCTCGCAGTACGCGGTGGGCTGGACGCTCGACCGGATGCCGATCGTGGACCGCAACGTCCTGCGACTCGGCGCCTACGAGCTGATCTGGGAGGACGGCGTCCCGGACGCGGTCGTCCTGGACGAGGCCGTCGAGATCGCCAAGGAGTTCTCCACGGACGACTCCCCGGCCTTCGTCAACGGCATGCTCGCCCGTTTCATGGAGCTCAAGCCGAGCATCCGCCGCTAGCCGGCCGGTGCCTCGCGGACGGCCGTCGGACCCGGTTCCCGGGACCGGCGGCCGTCTGTCGTTCCCGGTGGTCGAACATGTCACCCCGGGCTGTCGCGCGCGTCACGCGGGCGGCGTAAGGTGGGGCCCTACTCGTCAGTAACTTGGCGTCCGGAACCACGCGTGAAGGGCAGGTCTCCCCCCATGACCACCGCGATCCGCAGCGAGTTCGACCAGGGCATCGCCCTCACCAGGCACCCCGAGGAGGCCGGCCGCTACGAGGCCGAACTCGGCGACGGCTGGCAGATCGGCGGCGGCGTCAACGGCGGCCTGCTGCTCGCGGTGGCCGGACACGCGCTGTCGCTGGAGCACGGCGACCACCCGGACCCGGTGTCGATCAGCGGTTACTACCTGTCCGCCTCCACCCCCGGCCCGGCCACCGTCCGCACCGAGGTGCTGCGCACCGGCCGCGGGCTCTCCACCGGCACCGCCTCGCTCAGCCAGGGCGGCGTCGAACGGCTGCGCGTGGTGGCCAGCCACGGCGACCTCTCCACCGCCGACGGCGAGGTCCGCACCAGCGCGCTGCCGCCGCAGCTGCCGCCGCCGGACCAGTGCATCGGCGTCGAGCACGCGCCCAAGGAGCTGATCGCCCAGGCCGCCCTGCTGGAGCGCTTCGACCTGCGACTGGACCCGGCCACCATCGGCTGGGCGCTCGGTCAGCCCTCCGGCAACGGGCGGATCCAGGGCTGGTTCCGGCTCGCCGACGGCCGCGAGCCCGACCCGCTGCTGCTCCTGCTGGTCGCCGACGCGCTGCCGCCGGTCACCTTCGACCTCGGCATGCCGGGCTGGGCCCCGACCGTCGAGCTGACCGTCCACCTGCGCGCCAGGCCGGTCCCGGGCTGGCTGCGGGTCGTCCACGCGACCCGCAACCTGGCCGGCGGGTACTTCGAGGAGGACGCCGAGGTCTGGGACGAGTCCGGCCGCCTGGTCGCGCAGTCCCGCCAGCTGGCCCGGGTGCCGCGGTAGCCCGTCCCACCGGTGCTATTACCGGTGGTTACATTCCTGTGACACGCCGTACGTGTGCGGCGCGCGGAGGGTGGGGAGGAAGGCGGTCAGCGGCGAGCCCCGCCGCTGACCGTCACCGCCCCGGCCGACACGGCCGGCGGCCGCCGCCGACGGTAGCCCGCCGAAGCCAGGAGCCATCCGATGAGTAGCCGCCACGGCCGCGCCCGCCGCAACTCCGACTGCACCGCCGGCGGCCCGCGCCCCGTGGTGCGGGCTCCGCACCGGCCGCAGCCGTCCGAGGGCGCCGACCAGGCGTTCGTCATGGGGGTCCTGACCAACGCGGCGGACCTCGCGCGGGCCCGGGCCTGGGGGATCTCCGACGCGCCCGACTTCGAGCGCTACCTGGCCGACACCGGCGAACTGCTGGCCGACGCCCTGGAGCGGTTCGAGACCGTCCGGGCCCGGATGTTCCACCCGCAGGACTTCGAGGAGTTCTGCCTGCTCAACGGGCTGGACCCGGCCCAGCCCGCGGCCCGCGACCGCTACCTGGTCAACCCGGCCCTGCAGACCCAGTTGCTCGCCTACCAGGGCGAGGAACTGGCCGGGGACTTCGTGCCGCGCCTGGTCCGGGCCCGGGAGAACGGGCTGACGCTCTGCCACGTCGACCTCCTGCTCGACGGCGGCCTCGACAGCGGCGCGGACGGGGGCGCGGACGAGCAGGACGAGGAGCACGCCGCCTGGGTGCGCGCCGCCCACCAGCGCGGGGGCGAGGTGTTCCGCCGGATGCTGGTCGGCGCGGGCGCCGGCGTGTACGAGCTGCGCCTGCGGGTGGACGCGCCCGGCGGGAAGCTGGCCGCCGCGGCACGGGTGCTCCAGTGGGAGGACGGCGTGGTGCGGATCAACGACGAGGACCTGGAGCTGGTCTGCGCGGTGCTGTGCGCCGGGCTGGCCCTGGAGCTGCCGGGCGTCGCGGTGCTGCACGGCTCCCAGGGCTCGGCGGCCTCCTGCGGGGAGTACCTGCCGGCCTCCTGGGCCTGGTCCAGCGGCGGGCAGGACTGGGCGCCCTCGGACCGGCCGGTCCGGCTGGACGGGGTGGCGGCGCAGCCGGGCTACAGCCTGGGCACCGTCTGCTGACGGGCGGTGCGCCCGGCCCGGGAACACCGCGGCGCGGCCCCCGGACAGGGGTGCCGCGCCGTGACGTTTCTGCTTGCCGGCACTGGTGGGTCCGGTGCCGGGAACTGCGAGGGACCGCTGGCGGGAGCCGGTGCGGTGAGCCTCAGCTCACGTCCTCCTCGCGGACCGCGCGGCGCGCGTCGGGGTTGAGCACGCCCCAGGAGATGAGCTGCTCGGTGAGGATCGACGGCGACTGGTCGTAGATGACGGCCAGGGTGCGCAGGTCGTCCTGGCGGATCGACAGCACCTTGCCGTTGTAGTCGCCGCGCTGGCTCTGGATGGTCGCCGCGTAGCGCTGCAGCGGGCCGGCCTTCTCGGAAGGGACCTGGGTCAGTCTCTCCAGGTCGAGGACCAGGCGCGGCGGCGGCTCGGCCGCGCCGCCGGGGGTGCCGCCGGGCAGCAGCTCCTGGACCGGCACGCCGTAGAACTCGGCCAGCTCGGCCAGTCGCTGCACGGTGACCGCACGGTCGCCGCGCTCGTAGGAGCCGACGACGACTGCCTTCCATCGCCCCTGGGACTTCTCCTCGACACCGTGCAGGGAGAGACCCTGCTGGGTGCGGATCGCTCGGAGCTTGCCTCCGAGTTGCTTCGCGTAGTCGCTGGACATTGATCTCCCCGGACGAGATTGCTTCGCGTTCAGTGGTGGGTCACGGGCGATTGCCGACGCCGTTACCGGTGGGTTCGACGTCCGTCTCGTAACTCACTGTGAGGTTACGTAGAGTAAGGTAGTTGCGTCAAGCCGAATGGGGCAGTCGTGCGAATGGCCCGCATCCTCGGCGCGTCCGGGGTGTTAACCAGGGGAAGCGGAATGGTGGACTTCTGTTTGCCGTCCGGGGCGCTGCTAGGATGACCCGAAGCCCACGCCGACTCGGCGGGGGCCGTACAGACATCCTTTAAGGCCCGTCCAGTGAGGCGGGGAAGGAGGTCCGCTTCGGCATGACCACACACCAGGAACAGACGCCGCGGCCGCCGCACCAGGTGCTGGACGGCACGGACATCGCCCGGGTCATCACCCGGATAGCACACGAGATCGTCGAGCGCGCCAAGGGCGCGGAGGACGTCGTGCTGCTCGGCATCCACACCAGGGGCGTCCACCTCGCCCGCCGCCTGCAGGGCCGGCTGGCCCAGATCACCGGGCGCGAGATCCCGCTGGGCACCCTGGACATCACCATGTACCGGGACGACCTGCGGCTCAAGCCCGCGCGGGCCCTGGAGCACACCGAGATCCCGCCTGGTGGTATCGACGGCAGGCTCGTCATCCTCGTCGACGACGTGCTCTTCTCCGGCCGCACCATCCGGGCCGCGCTCGACGCGCTGAACGACATCGGCCGCCCGCGCGCCGTCCAGCTCGCCGTCCTGGTCGACCGGGGCCACCGCGAGCTGCCGATCCGCGCGGACTACGTGGGCAAGAACCTCCCCACCTCGCTGCGCGAGGCCGTGCAGGTGCGCCTCTCCGACAGCGACGGCGTGGACGCCGTCCTGGTCGGGGACCGTGCCCGCGCCGCCGCCTCGCGCGCCGCCCGCAGCGAGCAGAGCTCGCAGGCCCAGGCCTCCCAGCCGTCCGAACCGCACCTCCCGGAGTAGCCCGCGTGAAGCGCCACCTCGTCTCCGCCGCCGATCTCAGCCGCGACGACGCGCTGCTGATCCTGGACACCGCCGAGGAGCTGGCCCAGCTCTCCGGCCGGGCCGTCAAGAAGCTGCCCACGCTGCGCGGCCGCACCGTCGTCAACCTCTTCTTCGAGGACTCCACCCGCACCAAGACCTCCTTCGAGGTCGCCGAGAAGCGCCTCTCGGCCGACGTCATCAACTTCTCCGCCAAGGGCTCCTCGGTCTCCAAGGGCGAGAGCCTCAAGGACACCGCGCTGACCCTCCAGGCCATGGGTGCCGACGCGGTGGTCATCCGCCACCACGCCTCGGGCGCGCCGGCCCGGCTGGCCCAGTCCGACTGGCTGCACGGCAGTGTGATCAACGCCGGTGACGGCACCCACGAGCACCCCACCCAGGCGCTGCTCGACGCCTTCACCATGCGCCGCCACCTCAACCGCGGTTCCGGCAAGGACCTCGCCGGCCGCCGGGTGACGATCGTCGGCGACGTCCTGCACAGCCGGGTCGCCCGCTCCAACGTGCACCTGCTGAACACCCTCGGCGCCCAGGTCACCTTCGTCGCCCCGCCGACGCTGCTGCCGATCGGGATCGAGCACTGGCCCTGCGAGATCAGCTACGACCTCGACAGCGTGCTCCCCAAGACCGACGCGCTGATGATGCTGCGGGTGCAGCGCGAGCGGATGAACGCCGCGTTCTTCCCGACCGAGCGCGAGTACAGCCGCCGCTACGGCATGAACGGCCTCCGGCTGGCCCAGCTGCCGGAGCACGCGATCGTGATGCACCCCGGCCCGATGGTCCGCGGCATGGAGATCACCGCCGAGGTCGCCGACTCGCCGCGCTGCACCGCGGTCGAGCAGGTCGCCAACGGCGTCTCCGTCCGGATGGCCGTCCTCTACCTGCTGCTCGGCGGAGCCACCCTCGCCGACGCCCCCGCCGACGCCCCCCGCACCGACTCCGTGGAGACCGCTCAGTGACCACCTACCTGATCCGCAACGCCCAGATCCTCGGCGGAGCCCCGCAGGACCTCCTCCTCGCCGACGGCGTGATCAAGGAGATCGGCGCCGGCCTGGCGGCCGCGGCGGACATCGAGATCGACGCCACCGGCCTGGTCGCGCTCCCCGGCCTGGTCGACCTGCACACCCACCTGCGCGAGCCCGGCCGCGAGGACGCCGAGACCGTGCTCACCGGCACCCGGGCCGCCGCGATGGGCGGCTTCACCGCCGTGCACGCGATGGCCAACACCACCCCGGTGGCCGACACCGCCGGCGTGGTCGAGCAGGTCTGGCGGCTCGGCCAGGAGGCCGGCTACTGCGACGTGCAGCCGGTCGGCGCCGTCACCGTCGGCCTGGAGGGCAAGAAGCTCGCCGAGATCGGCGCGATGCACGAGTCCGCCGCCAACGTCCGGGTCTTCTCCGACGACGGCAAGTGCGTCGACGACGCGGTGCTGATGCGCCGCGCCCTGGAGTACGTCAAGGCCTTCGACGGCGTCGTCGCCCAGCACGCCCAGGAGCCGCGGCTCACCGAGGGCGCCCAGATGAACGAGGGCCGGGTCTCCGGCGAGCTCGGGCTCGGCGGCTGGCCCGCCGTCGCCGAGGAGTCGATCATCGCCCGCGACGTGCTGCTCGCCGCGCACGTCGGCTCCCGGCTGCACGTCTGCCACGTCTCCACGGCCGGCTCGGTCGAGATCATCCGCTGGGCCAAGGCCAAGGGCTGGGACGTCACCGCCGAGGTCACCCCGCACCACCTGCTGCTCACCGACGAGCTGGTCCGCTCCTACGACCCGGTGTACAAGGTGAACCCGCCGCTGCGCACCGCCGAGGACGTCCAGGCGCTGCGCGCGGCGCTCGCCGACGGCACCATCGACGCCGTCGCCACCGACCACGCGCCGCACCCGGCCGAGGACAAGGACTGCGAGTGGGCCGTGGCCGCGATGGGCATGGTCGGCCTGGAGACCGCGCTGTCGGTCGTCCAGCAGACCATGGTCGAGACCGGCCTGCTGAACTGGGAGGGCGTCGCCGACCGGATGGCGCACCGCCCGGCCCGGATCGGCCGTCTCAGCGGGCACGGCCGGCCGGTCTCGGTGGGTGAGCCCGCGAACCTGGTGCTGTTCGATCCCGCGTACCGTGGTGCCGTGAACCCGGACACCTTCGCCACCCGTAGCCGCAACACCCCCTACAAGGGCCTGGACCTGCCCGGACGGGTGCACGCCACCTTCCTGCGCGGGCGCGCCACGGTGCTGGCCGGCGAGCCGGTCGAACAGGACGGCACGCGGTGATGGACCACGTCACGCTCGCCAAGGAGCAGGCGAGGGTCACCGACTGGCCCGGGTACATCGGCTGGTCCGTCGGCCTGCTGATCCTGATCGGCCTCGTCTACTGGCTGATGCGCCAGGGCTGGAACTGGCGCCGCACCCTGCAGTCCGGGATCCCGCCGCTGCCCGCCGTGCCGGACCGGGCCGGGCGCACCATCCTGGAGACCAGCGGCCGGTACCACGGCACGACCACCGCCGGGAACTGGCTCGACCGGGTCGTCGCGCACGGCCTGGGCACCCGCAGCCGGGCCGACCTCACCCTCGGCGAGGACGGCCTGCTGGTCCGGCGCCCCGGTGACGTCGACTTCTGGATCCCGGCCGCACAGCTGACCGGGGCCCGCACGGACTCCGGGATCGCCGGCAAGGTCGTCCCCTCCGGGCTGCTCGTCGTCACCTGGACCCACGAGGGGACCGAGCTGGACTCCGGCTTCCGGGCCGACCACCCCGACGAGCACGCCGCCTGGGTCGAGGCGGTCGCTCACCTTGCCACACGTACGCAGACGAAGAAGACGGAAGAGGCCGCGCAATGACCGCACCTGCCCCCACCACGCAGCGCCAACGGCGGGAGCGCGTCCCGGCCGTGCTCGTCCTGGAGGACGGCCGGACCTTCCGGGGCCAGGCCTACGGCGCGATCGGCGAGACCTTCGGCGAAGCGGTCTTCAACACCGGCATGTCCGGCTACCAGGAGACCCTGACCGACCCGTCGTACCACCGCCAGGTGGTCGCGATGACCGCCCCGCAGATCGGCAACACCGGCTGGAACGACGAGGACGACGAGTCCAAGCGGATCTGGGTCGCCGGCTACATCGTCCGCGACCCCGCCCGGGTCGCCTCCAACTGGCGCTCCCGCCGCTCGCTCGACGAGGAACTGGTCCGCCAGGGCGTCGTCGGCATCAGCGGCGTCGACACCCGCGCGCTGACCCGCCACCTGCGCGAGCGCGGCGCGATGCGCTGCGGCATCTTCTCCGGTGAGGCGCTGGCCGACGACGCCGCGCTGCTCGCCCGGGTGCAGCAGGCGCCGGAGATGAAGGGCGCCGACCTGTGCGCCGAGGTCGCCACCACCGAGCCGTACATCGTCCCCGCCGTCGGTGAGAAGAAGTTCACCGTCGCCGCGCTGGACCTCGGCATCAAGGCGATGACCCCGCAGCTGATGGCCGAGCGCGGCATCGAGGTGCACGTGCTGCCCGCCGCCTCCACCCTGGAGGACGTCTACGCCGTCAACCCGGACGGCGTGTTCTTCTCCAACGGCCCGGGCGACCCGGCCACCGCCGACCACCAGGTCGCCCTCGCGCAGGGCGTGCTGGAGCGCAAGACCCCGTTCTTCGGGATCTGCTTCGGCAACCAGATCCTCGGCCGCGCCCTGGGCTTCGGCACCTACAAGCTCAAGTACGGCCACCGCGGCATCAACCAGCCGGTGCAGGACCGCACCACCGGCAAGGTCGAGGTCACCGCGCACAACCACGGCTTCGCCGTGAACGCGCCGCTGGACAAGGTCAGCGACACCCCGTACGGGCGGGTCGAGGTCTCCCACGTCTGCCTGAACGACGACGTGGTCGAGGGCCTCCAGGCGCTCGACGTCCCGGCCTTCAGCGTGCAGTACCACCCCGAAGCCGCTGCCGGCCCGCACGACGCGGCCTACCTCTTCGACCGTTTCGTCGAGCTCATGCGAGGCGACGACCAGCACAGCGTGAAGCTCATGGAGGGCCAGCGTGCCTAAGCGCACTGACATCAAGTCCGTCCTGGTGATCGGGTCCGGCCCGATCGTGATCGGCCAGGCCGCCGAGTTCGACTACTCGGGCACGCAGGCCTGCCGGGTCCTCAAGGCCGAGGGCCTGCGGGTCGTGCTGGTCAACTCCAACCCGGCCACGATCATGACCGACCCGGAGATCGCCGACGCCACCTACGTCGAGCCGATCACCCCCGAGTTCGTCGAGAAGATCATCGCCAAGGAGCGCCCCGACGCGCTGCTGCCGACCCTCGGCGGGCAGACCGCGCTCAACACCGCGATCTCGCTGCACGCGGCCGGCACGCTCGACAAGTACAACGTCGAGCTGATCGGCGCCGACGTCGAGGCGATCAACAAGGGCGAGGACCGCGAGCTCTTCAAGGGCGTCGTCGAGGCCGTCAACGCCAAGATCGGTTACGGCGAGTCCGCCCGCTCGGTCATCTGCCACACCATGGACGAGGTGCTGGCCGGCGTCGACACGCTCGGCGGCTACCCGGTCGTCGTGCGCCCCTCCTTCACCATGGGCGGCGCCGGCTCCGGCTTCGCCCACAACGAGGAGGACCTGCGCCGCATCGCCGGCCAGGGCCTGACCCTCTCGCCGACCACCGAGGTGCTCCTGGAGGAGTCCATCCTCGGCTGGAAGGAGTACGAGCTGGAGCTGATGCGCGACAAGCACGACAACGTCGTGGTCGTCTGCTCCATCGAGAACTTCGACCCGATGGGCGTGCACACCGGTGACTCGATCACCGTCGCCCCGGCGATGACCCTCACCGACCGCGAGTACCAGGTCCTGCGCGACATCGGCATCGCGGTCATCCGCGAGGTCGGCGTCGACACCGGCGGCTGCAACATCCAGTTCGCGGTCAACCCCGAGGACGGCCGGGTCATCGTCATCGAGATGAACCCGCGCGTCTCGCGCTCCTCGGCGCTGGCCTCGAAGGCCACCGGCTTCCCGATCGCCAAGATCGCCGCCAAGCTGGCCGTCGGCTACACGCTCGACGAGATCCCCAACGACATCACCGAGCAGACCCCGGCCTCCTTCGAGCCGACCCTCGACTACGTCGTGGTCAAGGTCCCGCGGTTCGCGTTCGAGAAGTTCCCGAGCGCCGACGCCACGCTGACCACCACCATGAAGTCGGTCGGCGAGGCCATGGCCATGGGCCGCAACTTCCCCGAGGCGCTGCAGAAGGCGCTGCGCTCGCTGGAGAAGAAGGGCTCCCAGTTCTCCTGGACCGGCCCGGTGGGCGACAAGTCCGAGCTGCTGACCACGTCCGCCGTGCCGACCGACGGCCGCATCAACACCGTGATGCAGGCGATCCGGGCCGGCGCCACCCCGGAGGAGGTGTTCGAGGCCACCAAGATCGACCCGTGGTTCGTCGACCAGCTCTTCCTGCTGGACGAGATCGCCGCCGAGCTGGCCGAGGCCGCCGAGCTCACCCCCGACCTGCTGCGCCACGCCAAGCGCCACGGCTTCTCCGACGTCCAGGTCGGCGAGATCCGCGGCCTGAAGGCGGACGTGGTCCGCGAGGTGCGCCACGCCCTCGGCATCCGCCCGGTGTTCAAGACCGTCGACACCTGCGCCGCCGAGTTCGCCGCCAAGACCCCGTACTTCTACTCGTCCTACGACGAGGAGAACGAGGTCGCCCCGCGCTCCAAGCCCGCCGTGATCATCCTGGGCTCCGGCCCGAACCGGATCGGCCAGGGCATCGAGTTCGACTACTCCTGCGTGCACGCCTCCTTCGCGCTCGCCGCCGCCGGGTACGAGACCGTCATGGTCAACTGCAACCCGGAGACCGTCTCCACCGACTACGACACCTCCGACCGGCTCTACTTCGAGCCGCTCACCCTGGAGGACGTGCTGGAGATCGTCCACGCCGAGCAGCAGGCCGGACCGCTCGCCGGCGTGATCGTCCAGCTGGGCGGCCAGACCCCGCTCGGCCTGGCCCAGGCGCTCAAGGACAACGGCGTGCCGATCGTCGGCACCCAGCCCGAGGCGATCGACCTCGCCGAGGAGCGCGGCGCCTTCGGCCGCGTCCTGCGCGACGCCGGCCTGCCCGCGCCCAAGCACGGCACCGCCTTCTCCTTCGAGGAGGCCAAGGCGATCGCGGACGAGATCGGCTACCCGGTCCTCGCCCGCCCGTCCTACGTGCTCGGCGGCCGCGGCATGGAGATCGTCTACGACGAGGCCTCGCTCGCCTCCTACCTGGAGCGGCACGCCGGCCTGATCTCCGAGCACCCGGTGCTCATCGACCGCTTCCTGGACGACGCGGTCGAGATCGACGTCGACGCGATCTACGACGGCACCGAGCTCTACCTCGGCGGCGTCATGGAGCACATCGAGGAGGCCGGCATCCACTCCGGCGACTCCGCCTGCGCGCTGCCCCCGATCACCCTCGGCGGCCACGACATCAAGCGCCTGCGCGCCTCCACCGAGGCCATCGCGCGCGGCGTCGGGGTGCGCGGTCTGATCAACATCCAGTTCGCCCTCTCCGGCGACATCCTGTACGTCCTGGAGGCCAACCCGCGCGCCTCCCGGACCGTCCCGTTCACCTCCAAGGCGACCGCCGTGCCGCTGGCCAAGGCCGCCGCCCGGGTCTCGCTCGGCGCCACCATCGCCGAGCTGCGCGCCGAGGGCATGCTCCCGGCCGAGGGCGACGGCGGCACGCTGCCCGCCGACGCCCCGATCGCGGTCAAGGAGGCCGTGATGCCGTGGAGCCGCTTCCGCGACGTCCACGGCCGCGGGGTGGACACCGTGCTCGGCCCGGAGATGCGCTCGACCGGCGAGGTCATGGGCATCGACAAGGTCTTCGGCACGGCCTACGCCAAGTCGCAGACCGGGGCCTACGGCGCGCTGCCGACCAAGGGCAAGGTCTTCGTCTCGGTCGCCAACCGCGACAAGCGCAACCTGGTCTTCCCGGCCCGGGCGCTGGTCGGCCTCGGCTTCGAGCTGCTCGCCACCGCCGGCACCGCCGAGGTGCTGCAGCGCGGCGGCATCCCCGCCACCGTGGTGCGCAAGCACAGCGAGGGCGAGGGCCCGAACGGCGAGAAGACGATCGTCCAGCTGATCCACGACGGTGAGGTCGACCTCATCATCAACACGCCGTACGGCACCGGTGGCCGCCTCGACGGCTACGAGATCCGCACCGCGGCCGTGGCCCGCGCGGTGCCCTGCCTGACCACCGTCCAGGCGATGGGCGCGGCCGTCCAGGGCATCGACCGGCTGCTGCGCGACGAGGTCGGAGTGATGTCGCTCCAGGAGCACGCCGAGCTGATCAACGCCGGCCGCAAGTAGCACCACCGCAGTGGGGGGCACCGAAGCCGTACTGGTGCCCCCCACTCTTGTGCCCGAATCCGCTCGCCCCTGTGCCCGAATCCGCTCGCCGCCCCGGGAGTTGACCCCCTTGTACAAGCTTCTGTTCGACCTCGTCTTCAAGAAGATGGACCCCGAGAAGGCCCACCACCTGGCCTTCTTCTGGATCCGGCTCGCCTCCTCGGTGCCGGGTCTGCGCACGCTGGTGCGGCTGGCGCTCGCCCCGCGCGACCGCGCCCTGCGCACCAGCGCCCTCGGCCTCGACCTGCCCGGGCCGTTCGGCCTCGCGGCCGGCTTCGACAAGAACGGCGTCGGCATCGACGGCCTGGCCATGCTCGGCTTCGACTACGTCGAGATCGGCACCATCACCGGCGAGCCCCAGCCCGGCAACCCGGCGCCCCGGCTGTTCCGCCTGGTCGAGGACCGCGCGCTGATCAACCGGATGGGCTTCAACAACCAGGGCTCGGCCCGGGTCGCCGCCCGCCTGGCCGCCCGCCCGCACACCAGCTCCACCCCGGTCGTCGGCGTCAACATCGGCAAGACCAAGGTCGTCGAGGAGGCCGACGCGGTCGCCGACTACGTCAAGTCCACCGAGCGGCTGGCCAAGTACGCCGACTACCTGGTCGTCAACGTCAGCTCGCCGAACACCCCCGGGCTGCGCAACCTCCAGGCCGTGGACCACCTGCGCCCGCTGCTCTCCGCCGTCCGCGAGGCCGCCGACCGCACCACCGCGCACCACGTGCCGCTGCTGGTCAAGATCGCCCCCGACCTGGCCGACGAGGACGTCGACGCGGTCGCCGACCTCGCCCTGGAACTGGGCCTGGACGGCATCATCGCCACCAACACCACGATCGGCCGCGAGGGCCTGCGCACCGACGCCGGGCGCGTCGAGGAGATCGGCATGGGCGGCCTGTCCGGCGCCCCGCTCAAGGCCCGCGCCCTGGAGGTCCTCCAGCGGCTGCGCGCCCGCACCGGGGGCCGGCTGACCCTGGTCTCGGTCGGCGGCATCGAGACCGCCGAGGACGCCTGGCAGCGGATCGTCCACGGCGCCGACCTGGTCCAGGGCTACAGCGCCTTCATCTACGAGGGCCCCTTCTGGTGCCGGAAGATCCACCGGGGCCTGTCCGCCCGGGTCCGGGCCGCGGGCTTCCGCGACCTGACCGAGGCCGTCGGCAGCGCCGTCCGCAGCTCGTGACCGGTACGGCTCCCGGCGCCCCCGGTTCGGCCGACGCGCCCGGTTCGCCCGGCAGCACCGGCACCACCCCCGCACCCCTCGGAAAGGACGACATGACCCTCGCCCCGTTCGGCGCCCGGCTGCGCCAGGCCCTCGACACCCGCGGCCAGCTCTGCGTCGGCATCGACCCGCACGCCTCCCTGCTCGCCTCCTGGGGGCTCGGCGACGACCTCGCCGGGCTGGAGACCTTCAGCCGCACCGTCGTCGAGGCCCTCGCCGACCGGGTCGCCGTGCTCAAGCCGCAGGCCGCCTTCTTCGAGCGCTTCGGCAGCCGGGGCGTGGCGGTGCTGGAGAAGTCCGTCGAGGAGGCCAGGGCGGCCGGCGCGCTGGTCCTGATGGACGCCAAGCGCGGCGACATCGGCTCCACCATGGCCGCCTACGCCGAGGCCTTCCTGTCGCCCGCGAGCCCGCTGTTCTCGGACGCCGTGACGGTCAGCCCGTACCTGGGCTTCGGCTCGCTGCGCCCGGCCCTGGACCTGGCCCGCGAGCAGGGCTGCGGCGTCTTCGCGCTGGCGCTCACCTCCAACCCGGAGGGCGCCGAGGTGCAGCGCGCGGTCGGCGCGGACGGCGAGCCGGTCGCGGCCTCGGTGCTGCGGCAGCTGGCGGCCGAGAACGCGGGCGCCGAGCCGCTGGGCTCCTTCGGCGCGGTGGTCGGCGCGACGCTGGCCGACGCGGGCGTGGAACTGGGCATCAACGGCCCGCTGCTGGCCCCCGGGATCGGCGCCCAGGGCGCCACCATGGCGGACCTGCCGCGGGTGTTCGGCGCCTCGGTGCGCAACGTGGTGCCGAGCGTCAGCCGGGACGTGCTCAGGCACGGCCCCTCGGTGGCGGCGCTGCGGGAGGCCGCGGACCGCTTCGTCGGCGAGTTCGCGGACGCGGTCAAGTAGCCGGAGCGGGTGCGGTCATGTAGCCGGAGCGGGCGCGCGGGAGGGGCCCGGGCGGACGCGGCCGAAGGGCCGGGGCGGACCCGTTTCGGCGGCCGGAACCGGTGCGGTCCGGCGGCCGGAGGTGTCCGGCGGGTTGCGGAAGCCGCCCTCCCGGTAGCCGCCCGGTGACCCTGTGGAGTGTCCGCAGGACGGCGGCACCGCCGGGGAGTTGACGTGAGCGCCGTCACATCGGCGCTGTCAAAGTCTCGCAATCGCGGTCATTTTGCCCTGGAAAGTCCTGGTCGGCCTTGGCTGACCAGGACTTTTCGTGTTCTTTTCCTGACGCGGCGCCGCAATACGGGTAGTGTCCGGCGATAGGTCATCGGCGAGCCGCGAATTTCGTGTCTCCCGCAGGTCAGGGCCCTGTGGTTCCCCCTTGCGGACGGTGTCCTGGGTACCAAACCAGTCATAGCTCAATCCCTTCCATTCACACCCTGAGGTGAACGGCGTGGCTCTTCCGCCCCTTACCCCTGAACAGCGCACCGCCGCGCTCGCCAAGGCCGCCGAGGCTCGCCGGGAGCGCGCCGAGGTGAAGAACCGGCTCAAGCACTCCGGCGCCTCCCTGCACGAGGTGATCAAGGCCGGCAAGGCCGACAACGACGTCATCGGCAAGATGAAGGTCTCCGCCCTGCTGGAGTCCCTTCCGGGCGTCGGCAAGGTCCGCGCCAAGCAGATCATGGAGCGCCTCGGCATCAGCGAGAGCCGGCGTGTCCGGGGTCTCGGTACGAACCAGATCGCTTCCCTGGAGCGGGAGTTCGGCGGTGGCGCTGCCTGACCGTGCCCCGGTGGTCCCGGGATCGTCCGCGATCCGGGATAATCGGTGCATGAGTGAGCGTCCGCGGCTGACCGTGCTCTCCGGCCCCTCGGGGGTCGGCAAGAGCACGGTCGTCGCTCATATGAGGAAGATGTACCCCGAGGTCTGGCTCTCGGTGTCGGCGACGACCCGCCACCCGAGGCCCGGCGAGAAGAACGGGGTCCAGTACCACTTCGTCGACAACGACGAGTTCGACAAGCTGGTCGCCAACGGCGAACTGCTGGAGTGGGCCGAGTTCGCCGGGAACCGCTACGGCACCCCGCGCGCGGCCGTGCTGGAGAAGCTGGAGCGCGGCGAGCCCGTGCTGCTGGAGATCGATCTGCAGGGCGCCCGTCAGGTGCGCGAGTCGATGCCCGACGCCCAGCTGGTCTTCCTGGCTCCGCCGAGCTGGGACGAGCTGGTCCGCCGGCTGACCGGCCGGGGCACCGAGGCGCAGGACGTGATCGAGCGGCGGCTCGCCGCCGCCAAGATCGAACTCGCGGCCGAGAGCGAGTTCGACACCACCCTTGTCAACACGTCCGTCGAGCAGGTAGCGGCCGAACTGCTAGCCTTGCTCGGTGTAGCCTGACCTGTCTGTCTTTTCCACCCTTTCGGAAGGTTTTAGCGTGTCCTCTTCGATGACCGCGCCCGAGGGCATCATCAACCCGCCGATCGACGAGCTGCTCGAGGCCACGGACTCGAAGTACAGCCTCGTGATCTACGCCGCCAAGCGCGCGCGTCAGATCAACGCGTACTACTCGCAGCTCGGTGAGGGCCTGCTGGAGTACGTCGGCCCGCTGGTCGACACCCACGTGCACGAGAAGCCGCTGTCGATCGCGCTGCGCGAGATCAACGCGGGCATGCTGACGGCCGAGGCGATCGAGGCCGCCTGAGGCGGTAGGTGATCTTCGGAAGGGCTCGGCGGAATCGTTTCCGCCGGGCCCTTCGGCATGTCCGGGGTGCTTTCCCGGTGTGGCGCCGGTGTGGCGCCGGGGGAGGGGCGTCGGAACGTGGTGGGTGCCGGGGTGGGGCACCGTGCGGGTGCCGACCGGAGGGTCGTAGGGTGGGCGGGTTCCCGGTGCGGAGAGAGGTCGGTACATGAGCGTGACGGCGGATGCCCCCCGCGTGGTGCTCGGCGTGAGCGGCGGGATCGCCGCCTACAAGGCGTGCGAGCTGCTGCGCCGGTTCACCGAGTCGGGCCACCAGGTCACCGTGGTGCCCACCGAGGCCGCGCTGCACTTCGTCGGCGAGGCGACCTGGGCCGCGCTGTCCGGCCGCCCGGCCGCCACCGAGACCTGGGAGCGCGTGCACGAGGTGCCGCACGTCCGGATCGGGCAGCAGGCCGACCTGGTCGTGGTCGCCCCGGCCACCGCCGACCTGATCGCCAAGGCCGCCCACGGCCTCGCCGACGACCTGCTGACCAACACCCTGCTCACCGCCCGCTGCCCGGTCGTCGTGGCGCCCGCCATGCACACCGAGATGTGGGAGCACCCGGCCACCCGGGACAACGTCGCCACGCTGCGCCGCCGGGGCGTGATCGTGCTGGAGCCCGCCGTCGGGCGGCTCACCGGCAAGGACACCGGCAAGGGGCGGCTGCCCGAGCCGACCGCGATCTTCGACGCCTGCCGGGCCGTGCTGCGGCGCGGCGGCGCGGCTCCGCACGACCTGGCGGGCCGGCACGTGGTGGTCTCGGCCGGCGGCACCCGGGAGCCGCTGGACCCGGTGCGCTTCCTCGGCAACCGCTCCTCCGGCAAGCAGGGCTACGCGCTCGCCGTGACGGCTGCGGCGCGAGGGGCCCGGGTGACCCTGCTTTCGGCCAACGCCGAGCTGCCGGACCCGGCCGGGGTGGACGTGGTGCACGTCTCGACCGCGCTGGAGCTGCGCGAGGCCGCGTTGAAGGCGGTGGGGGACGCGGATGCCGTGGTGATGGCCGCGGCGGTGGCGGACTTCCGTCCCGCCGAATACGCGACCGGCAAGATCAAGAAGGTCGAGGGGATCGAACCCGCCCCGGTTTCGCTGGTCCGCAATCCCGACATCCTGGCCGAGCTGTCCGCCCACCGGCCCCGTTCGGGCCAATTGGTGGTGGGGTTCGCCGCGGAGACCGACGACGTGCTCGCCCACGGCCGCGCCAAGCTCGCCCGCAAGGGCTGTGACCTGCTCGTCGTCAACGAGGTCGGCAACGGCAAGGCCTTCGGCACGGACGTCAACGAGGCCGTCGTACTGGGCTCGGACGGCAGCGAGACGGCCGTTCCGGTGGGTCCGAAGGAGGCGCTGGCGGACGTGGTGTGGGACCTGGTCGCAAAGCGGCTGGAATTGGGCGGCAAGTGATCGGAAACGGCTGTGGAACGGTCGAGAATTCCTGGAGCGGGTGACGTTCGGAGGAGGCAGACCGTTAGACTCCAGGAATCAAGTCTTTCCGGAGTCACCCGCTCATGCGGGAACTTCAGTCAGCAGCCGCTGCAACCCCAGGGAGCGCTGTGTCTCGCCGCCTGTTCACCTCGGAGTCCGTCACCGAGGGACACCCCGACAAGATCGCTGACCAGATCAGCGACACCATCCTTGACGCTCTCCTGCGTGAGGACCCGACTTCCCGGGTCGCCGTGGAGACGCTCATCACCACCGGCCAGGTGCACGTGGCCGGCGAGGTGACCACCAAGGCGTACGCGCCGATCGCCCAGCTCGTCCGGGACAAGATCCTGGAGATCGGCTACGACAGCTCCAAGAAGGGCTTCGACGGCGCCTCCTGCGGCGTGTCGGTGTCCATCGGTGCCCAGTCGCCCGACATCGCGCAGGGCGTCGACACCGCGTACGAGGCCCGGGTCGAGGGCGATGAGGACGACCTGGACAAGCAGGGTGCCGGCGACCAGGGCCTGATGTTCGGCTACGCGTCCGACGAGACGCCCGAGCTCATGCCGCTGCCGATCACCCTGGCGCACCGCCTCTCGCGCCGGCTGACCGAGGTCCGCAAGAACGGGACCATCCCGTACCTGCGCCCCGACGGCAAGACCCAGGTCACCATCGAGTACGACGGCGACAAGGCCGTCCGCCTCGACACCGTGGTCGTCTCCACCCAGCACGCCAGTGACATCGACCTGGAGTCGCTCCTCACCCCGGACATCCGCGAGTTCGTGGTCGAGCCGGAGCTGAAGGCGCTGGCCGAGCAGGGCATCAAGCTGACCACCGAGGGCTACCGCCTGCTGGTCAACCCGACCGGCCGCTTCGAGATCGGCGGCCCGATGGGCGACGCCGGCCTCACCGGTCGCAAGATCATCATCGACACCTACGGCGGCATGGCCCGCCACGGTGGCGGCGCCTTCTCGGGCAAGGACCCGTCCAAGGTGGACCGCTCGGCCGCGTACGCGATGCGCTGGGTGGCGAAGAACATCGTCGCCGCCGGCCTCGCCAGCCGCGCCGAGGTGCAGGTCGCGTACGCGATCGGCAAGGCCGAGCCGGTCGGCCTCTTCGTGGAGACCTTCGGCACCGAGACCGTGCCGGTCCTCACCATCCAGAAGGCCGTCTCCGAGGTCTTCGACCTGCGTCCGGCCGCGATCATCCGCGACCTGGACCTGCTGCGGCCGATCTACTCCCAGACCGCCGCGTACGGCCACTTCGGCCGTGAGCTGCCGGACTTCACCTGGGAGCGCACCGACCGGGTGGAGCAGCTGAAGGCTGCCGTCCAGGACTGACGCTCGTAGCACTCGACGCGGCGCCCGCCCCCTTGCGGGGGCGGGCGCCGCGTCGGGCGCCCCCGGGGGGGTGTCGTATAAACAAAAGAAGCGGGCGGCGCGAGGGGGGGGGTTTTTTTAGGGGGGGGGGGGGTGA
>NZ_JBHTRF010000018.1:0-141896 GCF_042796115.1 Kitasatospora sp. NPDC056446
GCCCCCGCGGGGCCCCTGGTGCGCCCGCGGGCGGCACCACCTCCACCCGACCGCCCGAGACCGACAGAAGTGGCCACCATGCGTATCGTCCTCCTGCACATGCCCTGGGGCGCGATCGACGTTCCGTCGCTGGCGCTCGGGATCCTGCACACCGCCGCCGCCCGGGCCGGCCACCGGGTCGACGTGCGGTACGCCAACCTGGACTTCGTCGACTGGGCCGCCGAGACCGCGGGCTTCGGCGTGGACGACTACCAGTACTTCTCCGAGAAGTCCTACTTCCAGGGCGCGGGCGACTGGGCGTTCGCCGGCGCGCTCTACGGCGACGACGGCGACAGCTCCAGCGCCACCGACGACGGTGCCGACACCGGCTCCGCGAGCTACTTCGAGTACCTGGCCGCCAACGGCGCGAGCGAGCGGGAGATCGCCCTGACCCGGGCCACCCGCGCGATCGCCCCCGCGTTCATCGCCCGACTGGTCGAGGAACTCGCCGCCGACCCGCCGGACCTGGTCGGCTTCACCACCACCTTCCAGCAGAACACCGCGAGCCTCGCCGCCGCCCGGCTGCTCAAACAGCGGTGCCCGCAGGTGCGCACGGTGTTCGGCGGCGCGAACTGCGACGGCCCGCAGGGTGCCGCACTGCACCGCAACTTCCCGTTCCTGGACTACGTGGTGCGCGGCGAGGGCGATGCCGCGTTCCCGGCACTCCTGGCGGGCGGCGACCCCTCCGCGATCCCCGGGCTGTGCTGGCGGGACGACACCGGGAGAGCGGTGGCCAACGAGATGACGAGACGGCCGCTGCCGCCCGCGGCGATCGTGGCGCCCCGCTACGACGGCTTCTTCGAGCGCCTCGACGCCTCCGTCGCGGCCGGCTGGGTCGATCCCAAACTGGTCCTCGAAGGCTCCCGGGGCTGCTGGTGGGGCGAGAAGCACCACTGCACCTTCTGCGGGCTCAACGGGTCCTCGATGGAGTTCCGCTCCAAGCCGCCCGCGGACTTCCTCGCCGAGCTGCTCGCGCTCGCCGAGCGCCACCAGCTGCTGGACGTCTACGTGGTCGACAACATCCTGGACATGGGCTACTTCGACACCGTCCTGAGGTCGCTGGCCGAGCTCCCGGTCGACCTGCGGCTGCACTTCGAGATCAAGGCCAACCTGCGCCGCCACCAGTTCCAGCTCCTCGGCGACTCGGGCGCGGCCCAGGTGCAGCCCGGCATCGAGAGCCTGAGCACCCGGGTCCTGCGGATCATGGACAAGGGGGTGACGGGCTGCCAGAACGTCCGTGCGCTGCGGGACGCGCAGAGCGCCGGGGTCTCGGTGACCTGGAACTACCTCTACGGCTTCCCCGGTGAGCAGCCCGCCGACTACGAGTCGGTGATCCGCCAACTGCCCGTGCTGCACCACCTGGACCCGCCGACCGGGGCCGGGCGGATCGCGATCGAGCGGTTCAGCCCGTACTTCGACCGCCCTGACCTGGGCTTCGCGATCACCCAACCGGCCTTCCAGTACCGGGCGACCTACCGCCTTCCGGAGAGCGAACTTGCCGAGCTGGCCTACGTGTTCACCGCGCCGCCGCGCGGGATCGGCGGCGCCCTGGCGGAGCGGCTGAGCGAGGCGGTGGACACCTGGCTCGCGCGGTTCCCCGACAGCCGGCTCAGCTACCGGGACGCGGGCGGCCGGATCCTGCTCGTCAACACCCGTCCCGGGTACGACTGGCGGGCGGTCGAGCTGACCGACCCGGTGGAGCTCGCCGTCTTCCGGCTGCTGTCCCAGCCCCGCTCGACGGCCGCGCTGGCCGCCAAGGCCCCCGGCGGCGCGGCGGCGGTCGAACCGGTGCTGGAGCGCTTCACCGCGCTGGGCCTGCTGTTCCACGACGGGGACAGCTACCTCCAGGTCGCCGTCGAGTCCGACAACCAGGTGCTGATGCGGATGCGGCACCGGCACGGCCCCGCCGCCGTGCACCCGGAGACCGCCGGCGGGGGCCCGTCGACCGTCGGCCTGGGCCCGGAGACCGTCGGCGTGGGCCCGGAAACCGTCGCCCTTACTGAGGAGGTGCCCGATGCCGTCACGGTCGGCTGAACGGACCGGTGCCGCCGCCTGGCACGCGGCCGCCCCGGAGGTCGAGCTGTGGTCCGACTACGACCCCGCCGTACGGGAGCTGCCGGGCGTCGCGCTCGGCCGCCGCACCCTGCCCGGGACGGCGGAGGCGGAGATCACCGAACTGCACCGCGCCGGGGTCCGCTGCCTGCGGCTGACCGAGCCGGTGCGGCTCTGCGCGGACGCCCCGGCGGCGTCCGCGCGGGCGCTGATGCTGCTGCGCGAGGCGACCGGGCAGGGGCTGGCCGTGCTCTGGCAGGCGGTCTGCACGGACGGCTGCGCGGCGCGGCGCCGGTTCCACCACCTGTACCCGCCCGAGCGGTTGACCGGCGGCCCGGACGGCCTCGCCGCCGACTGGCGCGCCACCTACTACCCGAGCAAGTGCGTCTTCCGGCGCGGCCCCGGCTTCGTCGAGGTGCGCGACCGCCGGTTCGGGACGCTGGAGCTGTTCACCATCGACGAACCGGGCCACCTGGCCCAACTGGAGGCGCTGGCCGAGGGCGTCGAGGCCGGCCTGCTGCCGGACGCGGTCCGCCGGGACTTCACCGAGGCCGGCCTGATCGCCGAACAGGCCGGCCGCGCCTGGTTCCTGCCCATGCGGGTACGCCGCTGGCCCTTCCCGTCGCTGACGGTGTAGCCACCGGTCGCGTAGCCCTGCAACCGCGAGAGTTCCGAGCCCGAGGAGAGAGCCATGACCACCGCGGTCGACGACGCCGCCGCGCGGATGTCCGCCTTCATCCGCGACCCCTACCCCACGCTCGCCCGGATCCGCGAGGCCGGCGCGGTCTCCGTCGTGGAGTTCGGCGAGGGCCTGCCGGTCTACCTGGTGACGCGCTACCAGGACGTCCGGGCCGCGCTGATGGACCCGCGCTTCGGGCAGGACGTCCGCCGGAGCCAGGCCATCGCGAGCGGTCGGGGCTCCGGCCTGACGCTCGGTTCCGAGGTCGTCCACATGCTCAACAGCGACCCGCCGGACCACACCCGGCTGCGCCGCCTGATCCAGGGCGTCTTCACCCGGCGGCGGGTCGACCTGATGCGGCCGATGGTCGAGCGCATCGCCGGCGGCCTGCTGGACGGGCTGCGCGGGCGGGAGACCGCCGATCTGGTGACGGACTTCGCCTTCCCGCTGCCGATCATGGTCATCTGCGAGCTGCTGGGCTTCCCCCCGGAGGACATGCAGGCCTTCCGCACCTGGTCGACGGCGATCCTCACCCAGGGCGGCGAGATGACCTTCGACCAGGCCACCGCCGAACTGAACGACTACCTACGGGAGTTGATGACCGCCCGGCGGGCGGCTCCGAGCACGGACATCCTCACCGACCTGGTGCAGGCCTGCGACGCCGGCGAACTCACCGAACAGGAGGTGTTCTCCATGGTCTTCCTGCTGCTGATCGGCGGCCACGAGACCACCGTCAACCTGCTCGGCACCGCCACCCTCGCGCTGCTCCACCACCCCGACCAGCTCGCCTGGCTGCGCGCCAACCCGGCGGCGATGCCGGTCGCGATCGACGAGTTCCTGCGCTACGAGTCCCCGGTGAGCATGGCCACGCTCCGCTTCACGAACGCCGACGTGACGGTCGACGATGTGGAACTCCCGGCGGACGAACTGGTACTGCTCTCGCTCGGCGCGGCCAACCGCGACCCCGCCCGCTTCACCGACCCCGACCGGCTGATCCTGGACCGGGGCGACCCGGGCCACCTCGCCTTCGGACAGGGCCTGCACCGCTGCCTCGGCTCCTTCCTCGGCAAGCTGGAGAGCGAGGTCGCCCTGACCGGCCTGCTGGAGCGCTTCGCGCGGATCGAACTGGCCGCGGACGAGGAGGCCCTGCCCTGGCGCAACACCATCATGCTGCGCGGCCTGGAGTCGCTGCCGGTCTCGCTCCATGGCTAGCGGCACGGAGACGGGCACCTCCGGCACCGCAGGCACCGGCGGCACCTCGGGCACTGGCGGCAGCGCGAAGCCGGCGCGGTTCCGCCCCAGGATCGGCCTGGCGCCCCTGCGCTCGCGCGGCTACCGGCTGCTGGTGATCGGGCAGGCCACCTCCGAGTTCGGCAACGCGTTCCAGGTGGTCGCCCTCCCGCTGCTGGTCTACTCCCTCGCCGGAGGCGCCCGCGAACTGAGCCTGGTGGTCGCCGCCTACGGCGCGGGACGGCTGGCCGCCACCCCGCTCGGCGGGATGCTCGCCGACCGCTTCGGCGCCCGGCGGGTGATGCTGTCCGCCGACCTCGGCCGCCTGCTCGCCACCGCCGGACTGTGCGCGGTCGCCGCGAGCGGGACGGCGCACTTCTGGCTGATCGGCGGGCTCGCGCTGCTGGTCGGCATCGGAGCGGGGGTGTTCCTGCCGGCCGCCTGGGCGATCACCCCGACCCTGCTGCCCGCCGAGGACCTGCACGCGGGCAACGCCCTGAACAGTACGGTCAACTTCGGCGCCGGCCTGCTCGGCCCGGCGCTGGCCGGCCCGCTGGTCGCCTGGCTGGACCCGGCCGCCGCCCTGGCCCTGGACACGGCCACCTTCGCCGTGTCGGCGGCGACGCTGCTGCTGATCGGCCGCGGCAGCGCCGTCGCACCGGCCGGCCCGATCTCCGAACGCGCCTCCGCACCGAGGAACTTCCGTGCCCTGCTCCGGGAATCGCCCCTGCTGCGCGCGGTGCTGACGGTGACGGTGATCGCCAACCTGACAGTGGGCGGCGCCACCCGGGTCGCCCTGCCCACCCTGGCCACCCACGGCTTCGCCGCCGGCGCCGTCGGACTGGGCCTGCTGCTGGCCGCGTTCACCGGCGGTGCGCTGGTCGGCGGCCTGTTCGCGGCCGGCCTCACCCACCTCCGCTCGCGGGGCCGCACCGCGATGCGCTCCGGCCTGGTGATGGGCGCGGCGATCGGCCTGGTGCCGTTCACCGGCCTCATCGGCGCCGTCGTACTGCTCTTCCTCGCCGGCGCCGCCAGCACGGTGACCAACGTCCTCGTCGTCACCGGCGTCCAGAAGAGCACCCCGCCCACCCTGCTGGCCCGCGTCATGGCCGCCATCACCTTCTGCGGCCTGGCCGTCTTCCCCCTCTCGGTGATCGCGGCCGGCGCAGCCGTGGACGCCTTCGGCAGCCAGGCAGTCTTCGCCACCACCGGCCTGTGCCTGGTCGGCGCATTCACCTACGCCCTGACCAGACCCGAAATCCGAGCCCTCTGACACCCCCTCGCCCGGACCGGGGCGGGGGGACGACCCCCGGGTCCGCGTGCGCCGGCGGCCCGCCGACCGCCACCGCATGCCGGATGCGGGGTCAGTTGGTCTGCTCCTGTTCGGCTTCCACCTGGGCGTTCCACTCGCGCTTGGTCGCCCGCCAGGCGTCGTCGTTCTGGCCGAACCGCCAGTAGCCCGAGACGGACAGGCGCTCGCGCGGGACGGCGTGCTCCACGCGCAGTTGGCGGCGCAGTTCCTTGACGAAGCCGGCCTCGCCGTGGACGAAGGCCGACACCGTGCCGGCGGGGAACTCCAGCGCGCGCACCGCCTCGACGAGGGCCTCGCCCACCGGGCGCTCGCCCCGGTGCAGCCAGGTGAGCTCGACGGCGGCGGGCGAGACGATCTTCTGCTCCTCCGACGCGTCGGCGACCTCGACGAAGGCGTGCACCACGGCACCGGACGGCATCCGCTCCAGGGCCGCCGCGATCGCGGGCAGCGCGCTCTCGTCGCCGACGAGCAGGTGCCAGTCGGCGTCCGCCTCCGGGGCGTAGCCGCCGCCGGGGCCCAGGATGCGCACCGTCTCGCCCGGCTCCGCCCGGGCGGCCCACGGCCCGGCCAGGCCCTCGTCGCCGTGCACGACGAAGTCGACGGTCAGTTCGCGCAGCGCCTGGTCCCAGGCCCGCACGGTGTAGGTCCGGGTGACCGGCCACTGCTCACGCGGGTACTCCTCGCGGATCCGTGCCAGGTCGAACGGCTCCGGGTACTCCACGGCCGTGGGCGCGAAGAGCACCTTGACGTAGTGGTCGGTGAACTCCGTGGCATCGAAGTCCCGCAGACCCTCGCCGCCGAGGACCAGGCGCACCATGTGCGGCGTGATCCGCTCGGTGCGCAGAACCCGCGTCTCGCGGACGCGCGGCGTCTTACGGGTCGGCTGATCGGTCATGGGGGTCCCCCGGTCGTGTCGTCAGGTCGATCAGATGGTTAGGCTTGCCTAAGTTAACAGGTCCGACCGGTGGAGGGGAGACCTCCCGGGCCCACGCCCGGATCACCGGACCGAGCGGGGTCGGGATCCGGATCGGGCCCGACCAGGCCGGATCGGGCCGGATCGAAGCCAGGCCGCCGGGCGGCAGCGGATGACGACTCAAACGTGGCCGTTCAGGTGATCCTTCGCCTTCGAATGGCACGGCTCGGGTGCAGGTGTGCCTCCCGTCGGTATCTACTGGCCGGCATGGGTGAGTACGCACCGGGCCTGGACCCCGCCTTCGCCGAACGGGCCCGGCAGGAGGGCCTGACCGTGGTCATCGGCACCGGATCGGTGGCGGCGGCGAACCTGGGCGGACTGGCGTACGAACTCGGCAGGACCCGGCCCGGACCGCTCGTCGTGATCCTCACCGAGGCAGCCGGGCGGTTCGTGAGGCCGGCCGCGGTGCGGCACCTGGGGCGCTGCCCCGTCCTGGGGGAGGAGACCACCGCCCCCTCGCTCGAACCGCTCCACGTCTGGCTCACCGACGTCGCGAGTCGGCTGCTCGTGTACCCGGCCTCGGCCGGCTTCCTCGCACGCGCCGCGGCGGGCATGGCCACCGACCTGGCGTCCACCACCCTGCTCTGCGCGACCGGCACCCCCACGCTGATGGTGCCCTCGATGCACCCGCGCATGTGGGCCAACCACCTGGTCCAGCAGAACGTGCGGCGCCTGCGCCAGGCCGGCATCCGCGTGCTGGGCTCCCCCGACGGCATGGCGCCTCCCGTCGAGGACGTGGTGTCAGCGCTGTTCGACCTGTCCGCGGGACAGGAACCCCATACGGAAACCCACTCGGAAACCCACGCGGAAACCCACTCAGGAAGGCAAGGACATGACCACGACGGGCGCCGAGGCGACCAATGTCATCCAGATCATCGTATTCGTGCCGGTGAGCATTCCCGATGACCAGCGCTCCACGTTCGAACAGGCCCTCGGGCAGTTCCTCTTCGGATTCGACCGGGTGCGTCCCGAGCTGCGGGAGCCCCTGGCAGCCGTCGGCGTGGACTTCAACCACCTCGCACTGCTGTCGCAGAAGCCGCAGATCGGGGTGTGCCCGTCGCCCGGGGCGCTGGAGTTCATCCCGAGCGACGCCGTCGCCGAGGTCTGCAGGCGCCATGGCATCGAGCTGACCTCGGGCGGGACCGTTCAGGTCGGATTCACGTACGACACCTACGGCGACAGTCGGACGCCCCCGTCGGACGCCCTGGAGATCAAGCTCAAACTGCCGCGCGTCGTCTACCAGGAGGCATCGGACTCCCCCGGCCTCGTCGCCGATATCGTCGAAGCCCTGTTCGGTGACTGCCAGTTGGCCGAGCCGGCCCGGGCGTACCTGCGAGCGCACGGCGTGAACCTGACGGAGATCGCGGCGCACAACGTGAAGCGCCTCGGTGGGCCGAACGTCCCGTTCACGTCACGCGTGAGCCCGGAGGTCCACAGCTACCTGGCGGAAACCGGCTTCAACCTCGACCAGTTCGGCCGGTTCGACGTGAAATCCGTCGCCCAGGTCAACGCCGGCGTCTCCTGGACCAAGGCCACCTGCTGCTGAACCCCGTGATCCGGTCCGTCAGTTCGCGTGATTGTTGGCGAGGAGCAGCCGAATGAAGTACAGCATCGCACCGCTTCCCGACTGGGCCGAGGTGGACGGTGACGACCTGGTCCAGGTCGCCCGCCATCACCGCATCCCGACGGGAGACGGCGACATCCTCATCGTGCCGGACGGCCGGCCCGGATGGCTGCGGTGCCCTGCGTCCGTCGACGCCCTGCTCGATGCGCTCGACGGCACCGACGTCGCCGACCTGACGGCCTGGAGCGGGTTCGCGGACGTCGCCGACACGGTGCGGGCACTGTACGACAACGGCCTCCTGTTCATCGGCGGTCGCACCGGCCTGCGCGCGGTGCCGATGCCTCGCGACGGAGACCCGTCGGAGCCGCCGACGGCGCTGCTCCTCAAGCTCACCGGCGCGTGCGACATGGCCTGCAACTACTGCTACGACTACGACGCGCAGCGCTGGCCCGGGCGCATGGACTCCGGGCTCGCCCGGCGGCTCATCAAGGAGTGCCTGCGCCCGGGCCGGCGCCTGATGCTGATGTTCCACGGCGGAGAACCCCTGCTGCGGTTCGCGCAGATCCGTGAGCTCGTCGACTTCGCCGACCGGGCCGCCGCCGACGTCGGGGCGACGGTGAGCTTCACCATCCAGACCAACGGGCTGCACTTCACCGAGCCCGTGGTCGATTTCCTGCGCACGCACCGCTTCTCGGTCGGGGTCTCCCTCGACGGGCCCAGGGAGATCCACGACCGGGACCGTGTCGACCACGGCGGCCGGGGCACGTTCGACCGGATCGCCGAGAACTTCCGCCGCTTCCCGGACTTCATGCGTCACGAGGTCGGCTACATCAGTGTCATCGGAACCGCCACCGATCTCCGCCAACTGCACGCCACCTGGCGCTTCTTCAAGAACCTGGGCGTGCTCACCTGGAAGCTCCTCCCCGCCGACGCCGAGGGCCGGGCGAGCGGGACACCGGAGACGGCGCAGTTCCGCGAGGCCTTCGTCGAGTTCCTGTCCGATCGCCTCGAAGCCGTGCTGGACGGGGAGTCGGAGCATCCCTACCTCACCAATCTCGTACAGCTGATCGAGCCCTTCCTCTCCCTGGAACGCCCCAACATGTGCATGAAGATGCCGTGCGGGGCGTCCAACGACCTCCTCGTGCTCGACGCCGTGGGCTCGGTACGGGCGTGTGACTCCAGCTACCACCCCGCGTTCCGGCTTCTGCCGGGGGACGCGGTGCTCCCACCGACCGGTCGGACCGTACTGCCGGTCATCGGCTCCGCCACCGGCAGAGGAGAGCGAGGCGGGAGAGTCGGGAGAGGTGAGCAGGTCGAGCTGGTCGAGGACGCTGAGAACGCCGAGCACGCCCAGAACGTCGAGGAGCACCGAGCGCCGGCGGACAGCCTGACCGCCCGCAGCCGTGCCTCCGAGTCCGCCCGTGCGCTGCGCGCCCGCGAACGCTGGCTGCTCAGCGAAGCGCCCTGTGCGTCGTGCCCGTGGCTGCACCAGTGCGCGGGCACCTGCCCGGCGCGGGCCATGATCAACAACGGCTCGCTGTTCTCGATCGACGACCTTGAGTGCTCGACCAGGCTCGCGCTCTTCCCCCGCATCCTGGCTGACGTCTCCCTGCCCGGATCGCGGCTGCGCCGGTACCACGACCTCGCCAAGCAGCGGGCCGGCGCAGCGCTGGCGGCCGCGGCGGCCCCGCCCCGATGACCATCCGCGTGGAGGGCTCCAACTGGGACCTCGCCGTGCTGCGGGCGCTCGCCGAACACCCGCCACCCGCGGCAGGCGCGGCGGAACGCCACCTGCACGTCCTCCGACTGCTGGTCGACGCCATCGGGGACGACGTCAAGCTCTTCCTGCACCGTCACGGCGCCACGTACGTCGCACGGTGGCGCGGTCCGTCCGACCCGATCACGGCGATGGTCAGCTGGATGGCCGGGTACTTCCTCCAGCTCCACGACTTCATGCGGGTCGGACCGCCCGCGATCGCCGACTGGTCCGAGGCCGTACGGGAGGCGCGCGCCCTCGGGGACTCGGTGCGGCTGCTCATGGGCATGCAACTCGGCTACGCGCTCCTGCTGCCGATGATCGTCGAGGAGGCGACCGGCCGGCCCGCGTATCCGGTCGTCCACGACCGGAACCCGCTGGTGCTCGACATGTACCGCGAGCGGCTGAAGCTGGGCAGACCCCTGGTCCTGACGACGCTCGGCGCCGCCGACATCCGGCGGTGGCTCGACTCGGACGGCATCATGCTGACCAACATCGACACGTGCTACCCGGGCACCCGGCAGACACGGCACCTGCCCTTCCTCGACGGTCACCTGACCGTCCCGACCGGACTGCTCTCCCTTGCCCTGAGGAGGTCCTTCGACGTCAGGGCGGTCGCCGCTCCCGGCGCGGACGGGCGGGTGGCCCTGGCGGCGAGCTCCCGCCTGCCCGGTGACCCCGACCGGGCGCTGCACGGGTTCGGCGCCTGCTACGAACGCTGGGTGGCCGAACACCCCGAGCAGTGGATGGCGTGGGGCAGCCTCGCCGCGGACGTCCCGAAGGTGCGGGAAGTACGGGAGGTACGGGAGGAGGTGACCGGGGGCGCCGGGCCGACGCCACCGGTCACCAGGTGACCGGCAGCGCGTGGAGACCGTAGACCTCGTTGTTGACGCGGTAGGGCACGTCCTCGGCGGGGCACGCGAGCGCGAGACCGGGCAGGCGGCGCAGCAGCGCGGGCACGGCGATCCGCAGTTCGGTACGGGCCAGTGGCGCGCCGAGGCAGTGGTGCGGGCCGTGCCCGAAGGCCACGTGCGACACGGGTTTGCGCTCGATGTCGAGGCGGTCCATCCCGGCGCCGAGCACCGGATCGCGGTTGGCCACCGGCAGTTGGCAGACGACCTGGTCACCGGCCTTGATCGGCACGCCGCCGACCTCCGTGTCACACCGCGCGGTCCGGGCCAGCGCGGTGCTGGACACGGACAGGTACCGCAGCAGTTCCTCGACGGCGGTGTCGACCACCGGATCGGCCTCGGTGGCAGCGCGCAGCCGGGCGGCCTGCTCCGGGTGCGACAGCAGGGCGAGCACGCCCAGGCCGATCGTGTTGGACACCGTGACGTGGCCGGCGAGCAGCAACAACTCGGCGACACCGACCAGTTCGGAGTCCGACACCGCGCCGCCGTGCTCCCGGACGAGCATGCCGATCATCCCGTCGTCCGGGCTGCGCCGTTTCTCCGCCACCAGGGAGGCCATGTACGCGTGCGACTCCCGGCCGGCCGCGAGCCGTTCCTCCATGGGGAGTCCGAGGTCCAGCGTGGTACGGGACCAGCGGTGGAACTCCCCCTGGTCGGGGTCGGGAACGCCGAGCATCGCGCAGATCACCCCGAGCGGCAGCGGCAGGGCGAAGTCGTCCATCAGGTCCGCCGTGCGGCCCCTGGACTCCATGGCGTCGATCAGCTCGGCCACCCGGGCGCGGATCATCGGCTCCAGTGAGCGGATCCGCTTCCCGGTGAACTCCGGTGTCAGGACGTGGCGCAGCCGCGTGTGCTCCGGCGGGTCCATGTTGAGGAGCTCGTTCGGCAGGACCGGAGCGCGTTCCGGGTCGTACATCGCGAAGGTCTCCTGGTCGGCCAGCACGCGCCGCACGTCGGCGTGCCGGGTGACGAGCCAGTACTCGCCGGTCCGGTGCAGCCAGAAGTCCCGGACCCGCCGGACCGGGTCCCCCCGCTGGGCCTCGCCCAGGGCCGGGCCCGGGTCGAGGCCGTCACGACGGTAGAAGATCGAGATCGGCGGCGCCTGCTGCTCACTCATGGAACCTCCCGTGGCCACGCGGCACCCACTTGCCGCTACCCACTTCCCGCTACCCAGGTGCTCGTGCCACTGCGCGCTCCGGTCGTGGTCCGGTGCGGCGTGCGGGGGCACGCAGGCCTCGAACGCGCCCCCTCCCCCGAGCCGGAGCCGCCCCCGGCCGCCCCTGCGCCTGCCCCTGCCCCCGCCCCCGCCCCCGCCCCCGCCGGTGGTGCCCCTTCGGGTTCCATGACCCTTCCGCAGGGCGCGTCTTCGCCGGAACCCCTTGACAGGTATAGACCACTCCGCTTGAGTCTGGGGCAGCCCCGCACCGGCCCGCACCCCGGTCGGCCCGTCCCCCACGACGTGCCCCCACCCGGCGGGGCCCGGCTCCCCTGCCCCGACGTCCCTTCCTCCACGACCGTGCGGCCCCACACCGCACAAGGGGTGATCAAGTGTCCACGAAACGCCTGCTCGCACTGCTCTCCGCCGTTCTCACGGCACTGGCGGTGGTCCTGCTGCTGCCCGCGGCCAACGCCAGCGCCGCCGTCTGCTCCGCGCCCTGGAACTCCTCGGCCGTCTACACCGGCGGCGCCGCCGTCTCCTACAACGGCCACAACTGGCTCGCCAAGTGGTGGACCCAGAACGAGCCGCCCAGCACCGGCGGTTCGGGCGTCTGGTCCGACCAGGGCGGGTGCGGCACCGGCCCGACGACGACCCCGACCCCGACCGTCACGCCGACGTCCACCAGCACGCCGAACCCCGGCGGATTCCCGGTCAGCCAGGCCCAGTTCGACCAGATGTTCCCGAACCGGAACCCCTTCTACACCTACCAGGGCCTGATCGACGCCCTCGCCGCCTACCCGGCCTTCGCGGCCACCGGCAGCGACACCGTCCGCAAGCAGGAGGCCGCGGCCTTCCTCGCCAACGTCAACCACGAGACCGGCGCACTGGTCTACGTCGTCGAGCAGAACACCGCCAACTACCCCCACTACTGCGACACTTCGCAACCGTACGGCTGCCCGGCCGGGCAGGCCGCGTACTACGGGCGCGGCCCCATCCAGCTGAGCTGGAACTTCAACTACAAGGCCGCCGGCGACGCCCTCGGCATCGACCTGCTGCACAACCCCGGCCTGGTGCAGACCGACCCGGCCGTCGCCTGGAAGACCGCGCTCTGGTACTGGAACACCCAGAACGGGCCGGGCACCATGACCCCGCACAACGCGATCGTCAACGGCTACGGCTTCGGCGAGACCATCCGCAGCATCAACGGCTCGCTGGAGTGCAACGGCGGCAACCCCGCGCAGGTGCAGAGCCGGATCGACGCCTACCAGCGCTTCACCCAGCTCCTCGGCACCGTGCCGGGCAACAACCTGAGCTGCTGACCGCCCCGGACCCGGTGACGTCATGAAGGTCCCGGCAGTCCCGTGCCGGCCCCGTGCCAATACGGCTGCCGGGGCCGCCGGGGCTGTCGGCGCGGTCGGCGCCCGTCCAGGTGATCTTCGGCCCCTTCGGCTACCGGCCGTTCGCATGCGGCACTACGTTGCTGGACGAACCGCTGACGCTCTCCGAAGGACACCGATGGCCATCCCCGCCCTGGACCACTCGACGACCCGCTACTCCCTTCCCCACGCCTACTGGATGGCGCAGGCCGCCGGACTGGCCACGCTGGACCACGCCGGTATCGAGGACAAGGCCCACGCCTGGGGGTTCGACGAGGTCCGCCACTACGAGTCGACGCACCGGATGCCGTTCCCGATCGAGGACACCCAGGCCTACACCATGGCCAGCGACCGCATGATCGTCACCGGCTTCCGCGGCACCGAGGTCCTGAAGATCTACGACTGGCTCACCGACGTCAACACCCCGCCCGTCCCCGGACCGGCGGACAAGGGATTCGTCCACTACGGCTTCCACCGGGCCCTGCAGTCCGTCTACCCGCAGATCCGCGACACCATCCAGGAACTGCGCACCGACGGACAGACCGTCTGGTTCACCGGCCACAGCCTCGGCGGCGCCCTCGCGATGCTGGCCGGCGCCCGCTGGTACTTCGAGGAGCCCCGCCGACTCCCCGACGGCGTCTACACCTTCGGCCAGCCCCGCACCTGTGAACGCCTCCTCGCCGGCGCCCACAACGCGGCCTTCAGGAACCGCTGTTACCGCTTCGTCAACAACAACGACATCGTCCCCCAGCTTCCGCCCGAGCCGGTCTTCACCCACGTCGACGCGCTCCGCTACTTCGACGCGGACGGGAAGCTCCACGAGACCATGCCGCTCCTCGCCGGGCTGAAGGACCGGGCCAAGGGCTTCAGCCAGGACATGTTCGCTCCCGAGACGGACGCGATCAAGGACCACCACCTGCCCAACTACCCCGCCGCGCTGGAGAAGAACCTCGCCGGAAAGGGCTGACCACAGGACCGCCCGGCCCCGGGGCCGGGCGGTCCGCGGCGTCCGCCGAAGCGCAAGGCGCCGAGCGGAGCCGGCCCCGGGCCTCAGCGGGTCGGGCGCTCGTCCTCCTCCTCGCGGACCGGGTCGGGCATGGTCCAGCGGTCGGCGCGGCGGGGGTGGAGGTAGGCGTAGTAGTAGGCGTAGCCGAGGGCCGGCATCCCGACGGCGATGGCGATCGGGCGCCAGTCGGCCCGTACCGACTCGTACCCGACGTAGAGCATGATCGCCACGACGCCCAGCGGCACGTACGGCCATCCGCGCATCCGGTAGGGGGCCGTGGCGGTGGTCCCCCTGATCCGGCCGAGCAGCGCCGACAGCGCGACCAGGACGTAGACGACGACCAGGGTCGAGCCGGTGGCCAGGATCAGCGTGTCGAGCGAGACGAGCCAGCCGACCAGCAGGGTGGCCAGGCCCATGGTCAGGGTCGCCGTGAGGGGCGTGCGCAGCCGGGGGTGGACGGAGGCGAGCCGGGTGCCGACGATGTCGGGCCAGGCCCGGTCGCGGGCCGAGGAGTAGAGCAGCCGTCCGCTCTGCAGCATGATCGCGATGACCGCGTTGACGACGGCGACGGCGATGCCCAGGCTGACCACGGTGTTGACGGTGGAGCCGGCCCGCGCCAGCAGGAAGTAGCTCATCGGTGAGGCCGCCGACATCAGTCCGCTCATGCTCGGTGTGCCGAGCAGCACCCCGACCAGTGGCAGGCACTCGGCGGCGACGGTGATCCCCAGCGACCAGAGCACCACCCGGCCGATCGAGGACGCCTTCCTGGTCTCCTCCGCGAAGTACACGGCGGTGCCGTAGCCGTTGTAGGCGAAGATCGCGGTCGCCGTGAACGAGGCGACCAGGCCCCAGGACGCCCCGACCAGCACGTCGCCGCCGGCGCCGCCGAGCGCCTGCGGGGTCCACAGCACCGAGACCGGCTGGTCGACGTGGACGAAGCCGAGCACGGCCAGCACCGCGACCGCCGCCAGCTCCAGGAGCAGGAAGAACCCGGTGACCCAGGCGTTGGTGCGGATGTCGAGCACCGCGACCAGCGAGGCGAGCGCGATCACCGCCAGCCCGGCCCCCTTGCCGTCCAGCGCGCTCCAGACCACGCCCAGGTAGCCGCCGGTGCCGAGGGCGATGACGGCGGTGACCAGCACCCCGCCGAGCAGGCTGAGCGCGAACAGCGCGAACCCGGTGGACCGGCCGAGGGTGCGCGCCGCGAAGGCGTACTCGCCCCCGGTGATCGGGAAGGCGCTGGACAGTTCCGCGTAGCAGAGGGCCATCAGCACGCCGACCGCCGCCGCGAGGGCGAAGGCCACGGCCGCCGCCCCGCCGAGGCCCTGGATCACCGCCGGCATCACGATGAACACGCTGGAGGCCGGGGTCACCGAGGAGAGGGTGATCAGCATGTTCTCGCGCAGGCTGAGCGAGCGGGAGAGGTCCTGGGCATAGCCGGCGGGTGGGGAGCCCGGGTCGGCGGTGGCGGGGTCGGTGGCACAGGGATCGGCCATCGTGCTCCTTCCGAGTCAACGAAACTTCGTCGGAGTTCTTTGGCACAGAAGTCAAAGTTCTGGGATAGTTCCTCGTCAAGAGCTATGACATGATCCGACACCAGTGACAAGGAATGGGATGGCCCGAGCAAAGAACCAGACGGCCCGCCGCGAGCAGCTGGTGCTCGCCGCCACCGAGGCCGTCGGACGGCGCGGCCTTTCACAGCTGCGCGTCGCCGACATCGCGGACGCCGCCGGCGTCGCCCGGGGGTCGGTCAACTACTACTTCAGCGATCTCGGCGAGCTGCTCCGGCAGGTCTACCAGCGCGCCGCCGACCGCTTCTTCACCGGCCGCAGCGCCGTCGCGGCCGAACTACCGGACGCCCGCGACAAGCTGGTGGCCTGCGCCCGGCTCGGCCTCCCGGACGGCCCGGACGACGAACTCGCGCTGGTGCTGTACGAGTTCAGCTCCGCCACGCACGACAACCCGGTCTACTCCGCGCTCGCGCAAAGCCTGTTCGACCGTCAGGTCGCCCTCTACGCGAGCATCCTGGAGATCGGCCGGGCCCAGGGACACTTCCGGCCCACCGCACCGGCCCTCGACCTCGCCGCCAACCTGGTCGTCCTGGAGGACGGCTACGGCCTCCACATCATCTCGCGCAACGCCTCGCTGACACCCGAGCGCTCACTGGACCTGCTGCTCGGCTACGCCCGCACGGCGACCGGCTGCCCGGAGCTGCGCCCCGACCGGGTGGCGGACGGCCCGGCCGCGCGCCCGCGCGACTGACCTCCCACGCTCCCGCTCCCCTCCCCTACCTCCCGTCCCTCCCGCTCCCGCTCCCGCTCCCGCTCCCGCCAGGAAGGAAACACATGACCACGCTCTCCACCCCGTCCGGACGGCCCCGGGCCCGCGCGCTCGGCCTGGTCCTGGACGGCACTCCCGGACCCGCCAACGCCCTCACCGACGTCCCCGGCGTGCAGATCGGCTACACCACGCTCGTCGAGGGCGAGCAAGTCCGCACCGGCGTCACCGCGTTGCTCCCGCGCGGACGCGAGGGCGTGGGCACGCCCTGCGCGGCCGGCTGGTACTCGCTGAACGGCAACGGCGAGATGACCGGGACGACCTGGATCGAGGAGACCGGCGCGCTCAACGGCCCGGTCATGGTGACCAACACCCACGCCGTCGGCACCGTGCACCGGGGGGTCGTCGACTGGACCGCCGCCAACCGGCCCGACCTGGCCCGGCAGTGGCTGCTGCCGGTGGTCGCCGAGACCTGGGACGGCTACCTCAACGACATCAACGGACCGCACGTCCGTGCCGAGCACGCGATCGCGGCGATCGAGTCGGCGGCGGCCGGGCCGGTCGAGGAGGGCTGCGTCGGCGGCGGCACCGGGATGAACTGCTACGGCTTCAAGGGCGGTTCCGGCACCGCCAGCCGGATCGTCCACTACGGCTCCGCCGACTACACCGTCGGCGCCTTCGTCCAGGCCAACTTCGGCGACCGGCGCGAACTCGTGGTCGGCGGCGTACCGGTGGGGCGGGAGCTGTCGGCCGACAACCCGATGGAGGACAGCGACTGGTTCGCCCCCGGCGGGGCCGGCTCGGTGATCGTCGTGGTCGGCACCGACGCGCCACTGCTGCCCGGCCAGTGCAAGGCCCTGGCCCGCCGGGTGCCACTGGGCCTGGGCCGGACCGGCACCAGCGGGGGCCACTTCTCCGGCGACATCTTCCTCGCCTTCTCCACCGCCAACCCGGGCGCCCTGGGCAGCTCCTTCCCCCAGGGCGAACCCGGCGACGCCGACTACGACACCCTGCGGTTCATCCCCTGGGGCCGGATCGACCCCTTCTACGAGGCCGTGGTCCAGGCCGTCGAGGAAGCGGTGCTGAACGCCCTGGTCACCGCCGAGGAGACGATCGGCCGCGACGGCCACCGCTCCCCCGCGCTCCCGCACGAGCGCCTCCGCGAACTCCTCGCCGCACGCGGCGCGTTGGAGCCCCCCGCGTAGCAGCCCGGCCCCGCGGCGAGCATGGACGCGCCGGGAACGGTGTCGATTGCGGGGCGTCCGGCTCTCGCCGCACGGACTCGCCGTCCGATCGGGAAGTCTCCCGTCCCCTCACCGCCGTCCGTCCCGGAATCGAGGCGAATGCGTCCACCGTATGGCGGCGGGAGTTTCCTCCGTACGACCCCGAATTCTTCACCGAAGCGCCACCGTGGCGCCATCAACGGTGACTCGGCGTACACGACCTCCGATGAACGATGCCGCGTCCGCGAATGACAAACCACCCGGAAGCCCCCGGACGGCCACCACCACTGCCAATGAACGGATTTCACGCCAGCCCCCCTGATTTCAAGCCACCGGAACCGACGGCGAGGAAAACGGAACCCGCCTCTCCCGCTTTCCCGGCACCGCGCCGCACACTTCTGCCGGAGGCGCTACCGGCGCACCGGTCGACGGCATGTGGCAACAGTCACGTTTCGGCGCCGCGCTCGCGTCAGGAAGTCGCAAGGAGAGCACTTGACGACATAGCCGAACCCGCCCGGAATCCACCAGGTCAGCACGGCGCCCGTCGCCTCGACCTGCCGCCGATACACACCGATTGGCATGCTTTCCGGCATCCGGGATTTGTTGATGCGTATGCAATAGGCGCCCTGTAGCGTCGACCCGGATGAGGCGTCCACGAAGCGGAATGCCGCCCGAGGCCGCGCCCGGCAGCAGGTCGAAGCCGGCGACCGGATGGACAGCAAGGGGGAAATAGGGATGATCGAGCACGACCGCGGGAACACGCCTCGCCAGAGAGACTTCGCCGCAGCTCGGACGGCCACCACGGCCGGGCCGAGGGCCGGGGCCCTCCGGGAAGGCCAAGACGTCTACGTACCGGGATGCTTCGACCTCGCCGGGAACGAACACATACCGTCCCCCGACGCGAGCGACTCCTTACGCAGCATCGAACTGGCCAACCTGGGGATCAGGCGTGCCCTCGTCCACCAGCAGGTCGAGGCGGTCCTCGCAGCGGAGGACAGCCGAGGCAACCCGCGCGGCATGTGGCCGACGATCCTGACGCTCCTCTACACCGGCGACATCGTCACCGCACACGCCGAGTGCCGTCGACTGGCCAAGGACGCCCGCTGGTCGGGCTCACCGCGCCACCAGGAAGTACTGACACTGCTGCGCGCGCGGATCAGTCTGCTCGAAGGCCACGGCATCGAGGCGTCCGGCCTGCTCGGCGCGCAGCTGACCCGCGGTCTCTCGCCGCACCTCAGCGGGCTCGCCGCCGCATGGCTCATCGAGGCACACGTCCTCTCCGGTGAACTGGGGCAAGCACACCAGGTACTGCGGGCGCACGGCCTGGCGGGCCGGCTCGACACCAGCCCTCCGGACGTCGTCCACATCCTGGCCGCGCGCGGCGCGCTGCATCAGGCAGCCGGCCAGTTCCAGCACAGCCTGAAGGACTTCCTGGCGTGCGGGCGGCTGCTCGCCGAGCGCCAGGTCGCCAACCCCGCTGTCATTCCGTGGCGTTCACGGGCCTCGTCGGCCGCGCTCGCGATCCAGCAGGGCGACCTCGCGCTCGCCCTGGCAGAGGAGGAACTGACTGCGGCCCGCATCTGGGGCTCGCCGCGCTGTATCGGCCTGGCACTGCACGCCGTCGCGGTCGCCCGCAGGGACGACACCTCAGTGGCCCTCCTGGAAGAGGCCACGGTACTGCTCCACCTCGCCCATGCCTGGGGCGAGTTGATCCAGGCCCAGCGCGATCTGGGGACTCTGCAGATCGACCGCAGGAACCTGTCCGCGGGCCGCCGCCATCTGGAGGCCGCCCTCATGGTGGCCCGGGAGAGCGGCAACCGGCTCTGGCAGCACAGCCTGAAGTCCGCCCTGGAGCGCCTGGACGTCCCCTGCCTCACCGCCCAGGAGCTGCACATCGGCCAGCTGGCGAGCGCCGGCTACAGCAACCGGCAGATCGCCGCGACCCTCTTCCTGGCGATCCGCACCGTCGAGTTCCACCTGTCGAGCGTGTACCGCAAACTCGCCATCTCCGGCCGGAGCGAGCTCCACTCCGCGCTCCACACCCAGCGCCATTCCTCCTTCAGGACCGATCACTGTTCTTCCGCCGTATAGACACCGCGTCCATGCGCCGCTCACCCGCAGTCGGGTGGGCGGCGCTTCGCGATTCAGGCCCTTCTGCCGCCTGACGCCCGGTCCATGACGCGTCCGCGCTGCGGGACCGGCCGCATCCTTCGCTCGGGTACGCCGCAGAGTCGCATGTCGGGGATTCCTACAAAAGGCCCTACGGGCGACCCGCAAGGGACCCTGTGGGTCGCCCGTAGGCTTGCCCGTGGAACCTTGTAGCACGGCAGCCGATCATGCGAGTGTCGAGTGGTTGGAGATTCAACCGCAAGTCTGGACAAGCGGGTTGGGAATCTTTCCCCGTACGCGAGGAAGTAGGCGCTTCATGCTCCAGCAGAACACCACCAAGCGCATCGGATACTGGCTTCTGCATTTGCACCGACTGTTCGACGAGGCCACCACGAAGGTCCTCGCCGGAGAGAATATGAACCGGCGGCAATGGCAGGTTCTGCATGCCATCAGTATCGGTGTGCGGACCGTCGCGGACATCGACTCGGCGTTCTCCCCCTTCCTGGCAGTGGACCGTGCCGACTCCTACCGGTCGGTGGTCGATGGATTCGTGGACCGTGGCTGGGTGTCGAATCAGGGCGGCACGGTGACGCTCACCGAATCCGGAAGTGCGGCGCACGCGCGGGCCGAGGTCCTGGTGAACGCGCACGCGGCCGGCTCGCTCGCCGGAATCTCCGAAGCCGAATTCCTCTCCGCCAATGACGTACTGGCCCGCATAGCCGCCAACATCGAGACCGAGTAGGGACTTCCGACACCCGACCCTCCGGGATCGACTCCCCGGACGCCCTGGAGATTCACATGGACGCTTCAGTCATTGTCGTCGGCGCCGGGCCGGCCGGACTCATGCTGGCCGGAGAACTGCGTCTGGCGGGCGTCGACACGATCGTGCTCGACCGGCTGCCGGAACGGACCGGCGAGTCCCGCGGGATCGGCTTCACGATCCGCACGATGGAGGTCTTCGACCAGCGTGGCCTGCTACCCCGGTTCGGCGAGATCCAGACGAGCGAGGCGGGGCACTTCGGCGGCCTTCCGCTCGACCTGGCGGTCCTGGACGCCGCCCACGCCTCGGCACGCGCCATTCCCCAGTCCACCACCGAGTCCGTACTGGACTCCTGGGCACGGGAGTTGGGCGCCGACATCCGGCGCGGCACGGAGGTGACAGGCCTCGCCGAGGACGGCGACGGCGTGACCGTGATCGTGCGGGACTCGGCCCGTGCGCTGCGGGCCCGCTACGTCGTGGGCTGCGACGGCGGTCGCAGCACCGTCCGCAAGCTCGCCGGGTTCGACTTCCCCGGCACGCCCGCGACCACCGAGCTGTTCCTCGCCGACCTCAGGGGCGTCGACCTGGAGCCCCGGATGACCGGGCAGCCCACCGGCGGCCTGGTCATCGTGGCCAAGCTGCCCGGCGGCATCCACCGGATCATCGTCGGAGAGCGGGGCGCTCCTCCACGGCGCCGTTCCGGGCCGCCGGAGTTCAGTGAGGTCGCCGACGTGTGGAAGCGGCTCACGGACATCGACATCTCCGGTGCCGAACCGGTCTGGGTGAGCGCGTTCAGCGACACGGCCCGACAGGTCACCGAGTACCGGCGTGGCCGGGTGCTGCTCTCCGGGGACGCCGCGCACGTCCACCTCCCCGCCGGCGGCCAGGGCATGAACACCTCCGTACAGGACTCGGTCAACCTCGGCTGGAAGCTCGCCGCGGTGGTACGGGGCACGGCGGACGAGGCTCTGCTCGACAGCTACCACGAGGAGCGGCACGAGGTCGGCCGCAGGCTCCTGGCCAACACGAGGGCGCAGAGCCTGCTCATGCTCGGCGGCGAGGAGGTCTCCCCCGTACGGGAAGTGCTCGGCGAACTCCTCGACCACCCCGAGGTGGTCCGCCATCTCGCGGCGCGGGTCAGCGGCCTCGACATCCGCTACGAGGTCGGCGGCGGACGCAGTCCGCTGCTCGGTGCGCGACTTCCACAACTCGACCTGACCTCGACGCGAGGGCACACCACGAGCACCGCGCTCCTGCGCGCGGGGCGCGGCGTGCTGCTCGACCTCGACGACAACGCGACGCTGCGCGGGCGAGCCGCCGCCTGGCGCGACCGGGTCGACATCGTGACGGCAACCCCCGTCGGCATACCCGACGGCAGTGATCTGAAGGGGACTTCGGCGGTCCTCGTGCGCCCGGACGGACACGTCGCCTGGGCCGCCCCCGGTAGCCGTCACGACCTGCCGATGGCCCTGGACCGCTGGTTCGGACCCGCTCGATAAGCAAGGGAGAAGGGACACATGCACAGCACTCTGATCGTGGCCAGGATGGCACCCGCCTCGGCCGAGAACGTCGCCGGGCTCTTCGGGGCCTTCGACCGGACCGACATGCCCGACCGCATGGGTACGCGTCGCCGTCAGCTCTTCGCCTACCGGGGCCTGTACTTCCACCTCCAGGACTTCGACGACGACAACGGCGCCGCTCGCATCGAGGAGGCCAAGACCGATCCGCTGTTCACCCTGATCAGCGAGGACCTCAAGCCGTACATCGGGGCGTACGACCCGGCGACCTGGCGGTCCCCCGCGGACGCCATGGCCCACCGCTTCTACGAATGGAGCGCGTGATGGGGGACTCCCACGGCCGGCGGGTCGTGATCACCGGTGTCGGCGTGACCGCACCGGGCGGGCAGGGAACCAAGGGCTTCTGGAAGCTGCTCACCGACGGCCGCACGGCAACACGCCGCATCTCGTTCTTCGACCCGTCGCCGTTCCGCTCACAGGTGGCCGCCGAGGTCGACTTCGACGCGGAGCTGTCGGGACTCACCCCGCAGGAGATCCGGCGCATGGACAGGGCCGCGCAGTTCGCGGTGGTCACGGCGCGCGAGGCGGTCGCCGACAGCGGCCTGGAGTTCGAGACGCTCGCCCCGCACCGCACCGGAGTGACGATCGGAAGCGCGGTCGGCGCCACGATGGGCCTCGACCAGGAGTACCGGACCGTCAGCGACGGCGGTCGCCTCGAACTGGTCGACCACGCCTACGCCGTGCCGCACCTCTACAACTACATGGTGCCCAGCTCCTTCGCGACGGAAGTCGCCTGGGCGGTGGGCGCCGAGGGCCCGAGCACCGTCGTCTCCACCGGCTGCACCTCCGGTCTCGACGCGGTGGGATACGCCGCCGACGTCATCCGGGAGGGCTCCGCGGACGTGATGATCGCCGGCGCCGCCGACGCTCCCATCTCGCCCATCACGGTGGCCTGCTTCGACGCGATCAAGGCGACCACGCCGCGCAACGACGATCCGCAGCACGCCTCACGCCCCTTCGACCACAGCCGCAACGGCTTCGTCCTGGGTGAGGGCTCGGCGGTCTTCGTCCTGGAGGAGCTCCAGAGCGCCCGCGCCCGCGGAGCACGGATCTACGCCGAGGTCGCCGGCTTCGCGACCCGGTCGAACGCCTTCCACATGACAGGGCTCCGGCCCGACGGCAAGGAGATGGCCGAGGCGATCCGGGTCGCCCTCGACGAGGCACGGCTCGCCCCGCAGGACATCGACTACATCAACGCGCACGGCTCGGGCACCAAGCAGAACGACCGGCACGAGACGGCCGCGTTCAAACGGAGCCTCGGCGACCACGCCTACCGCACGCCGGTCAGCTCCATCAAGTCGATGGTGGGGCACTCGCTCGGTGCGATCGGCTCGATCGAGGTGGCCGCCTCGCTCCTCGCCATGGCCCACGACGTCGTGCCCCCGACCGCGAACCTCCACACCCCCGACCCGGAATGCGACCTGGACTACGTCCCGCTGACGGCCCGGGAGTGGAAGACCGACGCGGTGCTCTCGGTCGGCAGCGGATTCGGCGGCTTCCAGAGCGCGATCGTACTCGCCGCCCCCGATCGGGCAGCTGCCCGATGAGGCCGCGCACGGTGGTCACGGGGCTCGGCATAGTCGCGCCCACCGGCCTCGGCCTGGCGGACTACTGGGCGGCGACGCTCGCCGGACGGGGCGCGATCGGCCGGGTCACACGCTTCGACCCGTCCCCGTACGCCTCCCGGCTCGCGGGCGAGATACACGGGTTCGATGCCAGGGAACACCTTCCCGGCAGGCTGCTTCCGCAGACGGACCGGATGACGCGCCTCGCCCTGGTCGGCGCCGACTGGGCGTTCGCGGACGCGGGCGTCGTCCCGTCCGAGCTGCCCGACTACGACGTCGGCGTCATCACGGCAAGCCACTCCGGCGGCTTCGAGTTCGGGCAGAACGAGCTGCGCGCACTGTGGAGCAAGGGCGGCCAGTACGTCAGCGCCTATCAGTCCTTCGCCTGGTTCTACGCGGTCAACAGCGGTCAGATCTCCATCCGCCGCGGACTGCGCGGCCCGAGCAGCGTGGTGGTCAGCGACCAGGCCGGCGGCCTCGACGCGGTGGCGCAAGCCCGCCGGCAGATCCGCAAGGGCACCGGCATGGTGGTCTCCGGGGCGGTCGACGCCTCCATCTGCCCGTGGGGCTGGGTGGCCCAGTTGACCAGCGGGCGCCTGACCACCAGCGACGACCCGGAGCGCGCCTATCTGCCCTTCGACGAGCGGGCCGCGGGCCACGTGCCGGGCGAGGGCGGCGCGCTGCTCGTCCTGGAGAACGCCGAGCACGCCCAGGAACGCGATGCCCCGCAGGTGTACGGGGAGATCGCCGGACACGCCTCCACGCTCGACCCGCGGCCCGGCAGCGACCGCGCGCCGACCCTGCGGCGCGCCATCGAACTCGCCCTGGCCGACGCCGGCCTGGCACCCGACGACATCGACGTGGTGTTCGCCGACGCGGCGGCCGTGCCCGACCTGGACCGGGCCGAGGCGGAGGCCATCACCGAGGTGTTCGGGGTGCGCTCGGTACCGGTGACCGCGCCGAAGACGATGACCGGCCGCCTGTACTCGGGCGCGGCACCGCTGGACCTGGCGGCCGCGTTCCTGTCGATGCGCGACGGCGTGATCCCGCCGACCACCGGCTCCACGCTGTCCCCGGACTACGACATCGACCTGGTGGTCGGCGCCCCGCGTCCCCTCGCGGTGCGTACCGCCCTCGTACTCGCCCGCGGCCAGGGCGGATTCAACTCCGCGATGGTCGTACGGGCCGCCCACCGCTGACGAAAGGACCATCGTGCCCACCACCGTTTTCACCCTGTCCGAGCTCAAGCAGATCCTCCTGGAAGCCGCCGGCACCGACGAGGAGGCCGACCTGGACGGGGACATCCTCGACACCGAATTCGGTGACCTCGGCTACGAGTCGCTCGCCCTCCTGGAGACGGCGGGGCGCATCGAGCGCGAGTACGGGATCAGCCTCGACGAGGACGCCTTCGGCGAGGCCCGCACCCCGCGCGCCCTGATCGACCTCGTCACCGCCCACCTGCCCGCCGCCCGCACCGCCTGACCGGGAGCCGAACATGACCGCCACCACAGCACCCAGGGTCGCCCTGGTCACCGGTGCGACCAGCGGGATAGGCCTGGCCTCGGCCCGGCTGCTCGCCGAGCAGGGCCACCGGGTGTTCCTGTGCGCCCGCGACGGGAAGGCCGTCGCGGAAACCGTCAAGTCCTTGCAGGACGAGGGCCTCGACGTGGACGGCACCACCGGCGACGTACGTTCCAAGGACCAGGTGGCCGGCCTCGTGCGGGCCGCAGTCGCCCGGTTCGGGCCCATCGACGTCCTGGTCAACAACGCGGGACGCTCGGGCGGCGGGGTGACCGCCGACCTGGCCGACGAACTGTGGGAGGACGTCATCGCGACCAATCTCACCAGCGTGTTCCTGGTGACCCGCGAGGTCCTCAACGCGGGCGGGATGCGCACCAGGGCGCACGGCCGCATCATCAACATCGCCTCCACGGCCGGCAAGCAGGGCGTGGTGCTCGGCGCCCCCTACTCGGCGTCCAAGCACGGCGTGGTCGGCTTCACCAAGGCCCTCGGCAACGAGCTCGCGCCGACCGGCGTCACGGTGAACGCGGTGTGCCCCGGCTATGTGGAGACCCCCATGGCGCAGCGGGTCCGCCAGGGCTACGCGGACGCGTACGGCACCACCGAGGACGCGATCCTGGAGAAGTTCCAGTCGAAGATCCCGCTCGGCAGGTACTCGACGCCCGAGGAGGTCGCGGGCCTGGTCGGCTATCTCGCCTCCGACCTGGCGGGTTCCATCACCGCCCAGGCCCTGAACGTGTGCGGCGGCCTCGGCAACTTCTGACCCCGCCCGACCCGACTGAGGAGCAACCATCATGACGATTCGTGAGGTGGAGCACGAGATCACCGTCGCCGCGGCGGCGGAGGAGGTCTACCGGCTGCTCGCCGAGGTGGAGAACTGGCCGCGCCTCTTCCCCCCGAACGTGTACGTCGAGTACCTGGAACGGGAGGGCGACCGGGAGCGGATCCGGATCTGGGCCACCGCCAACGGCGAGGCCAAGAACTGGACCTCGCGCCGCCACCTCGACCCGGAGGCACTGCGCATCACCTTCCGGCAGGAGGTGTCCTCACCGCCGATCGCCGAGATGAGCGGCACATGGATCATCGAGCCGCTGGGCGTGCAGGAGACCCGGCTGCGGCTCCTGCACTCCTACCGGGCCGTCGACGACGACCCCGAGTCGCTCGCCTGGATAGACGAGGCGGTCGACAGCAACAGCCGTGCCGAGCTGCCCTCGCTCAAGGCCGGGCTCGAAGAGGCCTCGCGGACAGCGGAGTTGACACTGTCGTTCACGGATTCGGTGAGGGTCGAGGGGTCCGCGACGGACCTGTACGACTTCATCAACGAGGCCGACCGGTGGGTCGAGCGCCTGCCGCACGTCAGCTCCGTCGATCTCACCGAGGACACCCCCGGCCTGCAGGTCCTGCGGATGGACACCGTCGCCAAGGACGGCTCCACGCACACCACTTCATCGGTGCGGGTGTGCCTCCCGCACCGGCGGATCGCGTACAAGCAGACCACCCTGCCCGCGCTCATGACGCTGCACACCGGGAACTGGCAGTTCGAGGAGGGCGACGACGGGATCGTCACGGCGACGTCACAGCACACCGTCGTCGTCAACGCGGAGAACATCACCAGGATCATGGGCCCGGACGCCGGCGTCGAACAGGCCCGGGCGTTCCTGCGCGGCGCGCTCGGTGCCAACAGCCGGGCCACCCTGGACCACGCCAAGCGATACGCGGAAGCGCGGCGCTGACCGATGCCGCTCATCTCGACTCCCCCGACGGACACCGATGTCGTGATCGTCGGCGCAGGACCCGTCGGACTGCTGCTCGCCGGGGACCTGCGCACGCACGGCGTGCGCACCACCGTCCTGGAGCAGCTCAGCGAGCCGATGACCGAGTCACGGGCATCCACGCTGCACGCCCGCACCATGGAGGTCTTCGAGGAGCGCGGCATCCTCGACCGGCTCGGCGAGCTGCCGGACGGAGGCCACGGCCACTTCGGGGGCATGCGGCTCGACCTGACCGCCGCCGACCCCGGCCACCGCTACGCCGGCCAGTGGAAGTGCCCGCAGACCCGCATCGAGTCGGTCCTCCAGGAGCGGGCCCTGGAACTCGGGGCGCAGCTGCGGCGCGGCCTGCGTCTGGTGTCCCTGGCCGACCGGGCGGGGCACGTCCTGGTCGAGGCCGTCGGGGACGACGGCGTGCACGCCCGCGTCACCAGCGCGTTCGTGGTGGGGTGCGACGGCGGCGACAGCACCGTACGACGACTCGCGGGCTTCGGCTTCGCGGGTCACGCCGCGACGCGCGAAATGCTGCGGGCCGATGTGGCGGGAATCGACGTGCCGGCCCGGCGCTTCGAGCGGCACCCCAACGGCCTCGCCGTGGCGCACCGTTGGCCGAACGGCAGCACCCGTGTGATGGTCCACGTCTTCGGCACGGACCCGAAGGAGCGCACCGGGCCCCCCACGTTCGACGAGGTCGTCACCGCATGGGCGGACGTCACCGGCGAGGACATCGGCCACGGTGCGCCCTTGTGGCTGAACGCGTTCGACGACACGAGCCGCCAGGCCACCCGGTACCGCAGGGGCCGGGTCCTGCTCGCGGGCGACGCCGCCCACGCGCAGATGCCCGTCGGCGGGCAGGCACTCAACCTCGGCCTGCAGGACGCCGCCGAACTCGGCGGACGCCTCGCGGGACGGATCAGGTCACAGGACCGCGACGACCTGCTCGACGGCTACGACCTCGTGCGCAGGCCCATCGGCGCGCACACCCTGGCCAACATCCGGGCGCAGTCACTGCTGCTCCTCGGCGGACCCGAAGTGGAGCACCTGCGGGACGTGTTCGGCGAACTCCTCGGCTTCGGCCCGGTCCGCCGCCACCTGGCCCGCGCGATCAGCGGCCTCGGCCGCTCCCCTGCCTCCGTGGCACCGAACACATCTCCCGCCGAGTGGATCCCACCCGACCCGACCGTATCGAATGACAGGAGTCCGAAGATGGGCAGGCTCACCGACAAGACGGCGCTGGTCACCGGTTCCAGCCGGGGCATCGGCCGCGCCACCGCACAACGCCTCGCCCGGGAGGGCGCCCTCGTCATCGTGCACTACGCCTCCGACCAGGCCGCCGCCGACGAGACCGTGGAGCTGATCGAGCGGGACGGCGGCCGTGCCTTCCCGGTCCGCGCGCGGCTCGGCGTCCCCGGTGACGTGCACGAGCTGTTCCTCGGTGTGGAGCGGGGCCTCAAGGAGCGCATCGGCGAGACCAGGCTCGACATCCTGGTCAACAACGCGGGCGCCACGACTCCGGCCGGGCTCGCCCCCGAGGACGTCACGGCCGAGGAGTTCGACCGGCTCTTCGCCGTGAACGCGAAGGCCCCGTTCTTCATCGTCCAGCGGGCGCTCCCGCTGCTCTCCGACGGCGGCCGCATCATCAACATCTCGTCGGGTCTCACCCGTTTCGCCAGCCCCGACCAGGTGGCGTACGCCATGACGAAGGGTGCCATCGAGCAGCTCTCGCTGCACTTCGCCCGGCACCTCGCCCCGCGCGGCATCACCGTGAACAGCGTGGCACCCGGCATCACCGACAACGGCAGCGCGGTCTTCGACATCCCCGAGGCAGTGGAGCAGATGTCCCAGCTGTCCGCGTTCAAGCGGGTCGGCAAAGCCGTCGACATCGCGGACGTCGTGACGTTCCTGGCCTCCGACGAAGCCCGCTGGATCACCGGGTCCTTCGTCGACGCGAGCGGCGGCACCCTGCTCGGTTAGGCCCTCTCGGACCGTCGGGAACGACGATGACCACCGCGCGGACACCCGCGACCACCGCCACCGCCACCGCCACCTGCCGGCGCGGCGCGAGACAACTCCACGCGCACCGCGACGCGACCGTGCCCCGCATCCCGGTGACCCCGCGCAGGGCGTAGGGCGGCGTGTACGGCCCCAGTCGAGCACCCGTACCCCACAAGACACGGAGACCAGAGCATGGATGTCGGACTTCTCTTCGATCTGCGCAACCCGGACCGGTGGCACAGGCCCTGGGCCGACCACTACGCCCGCTCCCTGGAATTCTGCGAGGAGGCCGACCTGCGCGGCGCGGGCGGCCTCTGGTTCACCGAGCACCACCTCTTCGAGGACGGCTACCTGCCGCGGCCCCTGACGTTCGCCGCGGCCGCCGCCGCCCGCACCCGCAACGCCCGCATCGGCACCGCGGTCGTGCTCCCCAACCTCCACAAACCCGCCCAGCTCGCCGAGGACGCCGCGGTCGTCGACCTGATCAGCGGCGGCCGGCTGGAAGTCGGCTTCGGTGCCGGGTACCGGATGCCCGAGTACGACTTGTTCGCCGCCGACTTCAAGAACCGCTTCCAGCAGGTCGAACGCAACATCGCCGAGGTCAGGCGGCTTTGGGAGGAAGGCGGCGTCACCCCGGGACCGCTCCAGACGCCGGTCCCGCTATGGGGCGGCTTCTACGGTCCGCGCGGCGCCCGCATCGCGGGACGGCTCGGCATCGGTCTCCTGCACATCTCGCACGAGACGTACGGGCACTACCGCGAGGGCCTGATCGAGGGCGGCCACGACCCCGGGCTCGCCCGGGTCTCCGACCTGCTCCCCGTGATACTCGCCGACGATCCCGAAGCGGCGTGGCCCCGCGTCGCACCGCATGTCGCCCACCAGATGAACACCTACCGGCAGGGCTCCGTGGAGGGCACCGGCCACCCCAGGCCACCACTGCTCGGCCCCGACGACTTCCCCGAGGCCCCGAAGGCCGACGGCTCCTGGTCGACCCTCGAGATCCTCACGCCCGAGGACGCCGCGGTCCGCATCCACGAGCGGACCAAGGGCCTTCCGGTGAAACACCTCATCTTCTGGGCGAGCATCGCCGGCATGCCCGACGACCTCGTCGTCCGCAACATCGAGCTGGTCAGCGAGCGCCTGCCCACGCTGCTGGCCGAGGCCGGCGGCGCCGCCAGGGCCCGCACGGCCGGGGTGCCCGCAGGTGACTGAGCCGCCCGCCACGGAAGCCGTCTCCGCGCGGGTCGGACACGGCACGTGGCGGCTCCTGTTCATCCTGTCGGGCAACATGGTCCTGGACGCCGTCGAGGTCTCGGTGGTCCTCGTCGCCCTGCCCTGGATCGGCGCCGACCTCAGCCTGTCCGTGTGGACGGTGCAGTGGCTGATGAGCGGCTTCGCCGCCGGATTCGCCGCGATGCTGCTCCTCGGGCCCCGCGCCACCGCCCAGTGGGGCCTGCGCCGCTGCTACCTCGTGGCGATGCTGGTATTCGCCGCGGCCTCCGTGGCGGGCGGCCTGGCCGACTCGACGGCCCTCCTGATCGCCTCGCGCGTCATCAAGGGCGGCTGCGCCGCGCTCACGGCGCCCGCCGGGCTGGCCCTGATCACCACCACGTTCCCCGACGGCCCGCAGCAACGGCGGGCCGTGTCGGTGTACTCCCTGTTCGGCGCGGCCGGGTTCACCCTCGGCCTGCTGCTCTCCGGGGTACTCACCGGCGCGAGCTGGCGCTGGACGTTCCTGTTCCCCGCGCCGCTCGCCCTCGTGCTCCTGCTGTGGGGCCTGCGGGCGATCCCGGACACGGGGCGCCGAACGCCTCCGCGCCTGACGACGGGGATCGTCCGCAACGGCCCGCTGATCCGCTCGACACTCGGCGCGGCCACCCTCAACGGCACCTACGCGGCGCTGCTCCTCCTGGTCACCTTCCAGGCGTACGACCGCTTCGGATGGCGGCCCTGGCAGCTGTCGCTCGCGCTGCTCCCCGCGTGCGTGCCGCTCGCGGTGTCCGTGCCGTTCGCCGGCCGTCTGGTCGCCCGGTTCGGTACGCGGCGACAGATCGCCGCCGGCGCGGCGGCCGCGTTCGCGGGCCAGCTGCTCCTGCTGCTGCGCCCCGAACCCGCCTCGTACGTCAGCGGTGTGCTGCCGACGCTCCTTCTGGTCGGCGCCGCCCTGGCACTGTCCTTCGCCGCCCTCAACATGCAAGCCACCCAGGACGTCGACCCTGGCCTGCGCGCGGCGGCGGTGCCGCTGTTCCAGACGGGCGTGCAGCTCGGCGGCGTCCTGATGCTGCCCCTGACCGCCGCCCTGTTCACCCGCTTCGGCGGCTACCGGCCGGCGCTCCTGGCCGTCGTGCTCGCCGGTGCGGCCGGGGTCGGCATCGCGGTCACCGGAACGCGCTCCGGCCCGCCGGGAGTCGACCGGGCCGGCCGCGGGCCCCGGCCGGAGAGGAACCCGTCATGACCGTCTCCCTGGAGATCACCGTCGAGGAGCACAGGTGCGTGGCCTCGGGGCAGTGCGCGATGACCGCACCGGAGGTCTTCGACCAGCGCGACGAGGACGGAGTCGTCATCCTGTTGGACGCCCGGCCTCCCACGACGGCCCACGACGGGGTGCGCGCGGCGGTGGCTCTGTGCCCGGCCGCCGCCATCCGTGTAGCGAAGCGCGGCTGAACCCCGGCCCGCTGTCGTGAGCGGCCTGGAGCCGCCCTCCGGTCAGGAGGGCGGCTCACTCATGTGTGACGTTCCACCCGGGGCGTCCCCGGTCGGATCACCACTCGACGGGAAGGCTCCTGACCCCGTACACCAGTGATTCCGTTCGGTACTCGATCTCCTCGAACGGGACCGCGAGCCGCAGGCCGGGGAAGCGGCGGAACAACGCGGGCAGAGCGATGCCGAGTTCGAGTCGGGCGAGTTGCTGACCGACGCACTGGTGCCGGCCGTAACCGAAGGCCAGGTGCGGCACCGGCTTGCGGCGCAGGTCGAGCTCGTCCGCGGGCGGGGACAGGGCGGCGCCGTGGTTGGCCATGAGCGTCGAGACGACGACGTACTCCCCGGCCCGCACCTCCTGTCCGTTGACCGACAGGTCGGTGCTCGCCTTCCTGACCAGCGGGGGCGCCACCGCGAGGAACCGCAGCAACTCCTCGACGGCGCCACCGGACGGCTCGTCCTCGTCGCGCAGGACCGCCAGTTGCTCCGGGTGCGACAACAGGGCGAGGACGCTGATCCCGATCATGCCGGAGAGGGTTCCGTGTCCGGCCACGAGGACGTCCAGGCCCATGCCGACCAGTTCGTCGTCGCCGAGCTCCGCACCGTGTTTGCGCACCAGGTCCCCGAGGATGTCGTCTCCCGGTTCCCTACGGTGTGCGGCGACCAGTTCGGCCATGTAGTCGATCATGGCCGCGAAGTTGTCCTGCTGGACCTCCAGCGTGGTGTCGACGCTGCTCGCGATCGAGCTGCGCTCCAGGATGCCCGCCCGGTCCTCCAGGGGTGCCCCGAGCAACTCGCAGATCACGATCAGGGGCAACGGTTCGGCGAAGCTCTTGATCAGATCGACGCCCGGACCGGCCTTCTCCACGGCGTCGAGGTGCTTCTCGACGATCTGCTCGATCACGCCGCTGAGCGCCCGGATCCTCTTCATCGTGAAGGCGCCGGCCTGCATCCGACGGTACCGGGTGTGCTCGTCCCCGTCATAGTTGAGCAGGACGCCCGGCTGGTTCATCACCGAGCGCGGACCGGTCCACTGCGGATCGAAGGCGAACCCGACCTCGTGACGGGCGTCCGCCAGCACCGTGCGGGCATCGTCCTCACGGGTGATGAGCACGGCTCCGACTTCGCCGAGCTGGGAGTTCGGCACCGCGACCCGGTGCAGCAACGGGTCCTCGTGCAGTTCCACGAGACCGGGCCCGGGCCGGAACGGACACTCGGCCTGACGGTGGTTGTGGGGCATCGACACCGGTTCGGTCATGGCGTTCATTACCTTCCTGACGGCACGAGGGCACTTCAGCGGAACGTGGACACCGGCTGCGGGCCCTTCGTCATGAGGCGCCCGCCTTGTCACGCAGGAGTTCCCTGGTGATGCTGTCGAGCCGCGCCGCGGCGTCCTTGTCGAACGTCGGACGAAGGAGACTGAGAGGGGTGCCCTCCACGAAGGCGCTCAGCGGTTCCCGGGGCGGAGCGTCGATGATCTCGAGGATCGGCGGGACGGTGAACTCGACCGGCTGCGCGGCCCGCTTCATCTGGTCGACGTGAGCCGCGGTGGCGGCGTCGAATTCGCCCGCGAAGCCGGTGCGCGTCCCACCGGGGAACAGCAGCACGTACCGGGCACGACGGGTGCTCCCTCCCTCGGCGAACGAGACGCCGAGAAGGTCGTTGAGCCGGCCGCCCTGGAACATGGCCGACCAGCCGTCGTAACCGTGTTCAAGGCCGAGGTCGTTCCAGTGGATGCCCGACGCCCCCACACCAGGGCCGGCGATGTTCATCACCACCGGCGTCTCGGCCGTGTTCATGAGGTCTGCCAGGCCGTATCCGAGCAGGTACCGGCTGAGGTAGTACAGCGCGAAATTGTGCTCGATCCCTTCGGAGGTCACCATCCGGTGGCTGCGGAAGTACCGTGCGCACAGCACGAGTACGTCCACCACCGCGAACCGGTCCTCGATCTCCGCGATGACGCGCCGGTTCTCGCTGACGAGGCTGAGGTCTGCCTCGATGAAGAAGGCGCGGTCGGCCGCACCCGTCTTCTGTGCCGTGTCGAGGAACTTCCTTCCCTTCACCGGATCCGGAGCGATGACGACCACCTGGTCTCCCCGGCCGAGATAGGTGTTCGCGAGCGCCTGCCCGATACCGGAAGTGCCCCCTGTGACAACAATGGTCTTCACCGTGATCCTCCTCGGAACACTGGGTCGTGGGATTCTGCGCAGCAGAGAAGCTCCCGCCCCGGACGGACTTCACCCCTGGGCGGGGGCAGGAGAGAGAGAAATCGGAAAGAGGAGCCGGCGCGGGGAACTCAGCCGACCGCGGCGGCGATTTCCGCCCGGACGACGTCACCGGCGAGTCCGACGGCCGCTTCCGCGGCACCGGTGGAACCCAGGGTCGACCCGTTCACGTAGACGCCGTCGATGATCAGCATGATCCGGTCGCCGAGCCGGTCCGGGTCCGCGGCCGGAGTCCTGCGTGCGAGATCCCGCAATTGCTCGCGCACGCGCCGGAAATGCCTCAGGGAAACCTGATGCGCCGGATGGTCCGGGTCGGGGAATTCCGCGTGCGTGTTACGGAGCGGGCAGCCCCTGGAGTTCGGCGCCATGCCCTGGACCGCCCGGACCAGCTCGACGAGCCGGTCTTCGGGCGCGTCCACCGCGGTGCACACACCGGTCACGATCCGGTCCCAGGCCTCGGCGGACCGCTCCAGATACGCCACCACCAGCTGGTCCTTGCCGGGGAACTCCCGATAGAGCAACTGCTTTCCGCAGCCGGCTTCGTCGATGATCTGCTGCATGCCGACCGCGTGCACGCCCCGCTGGTCGAAGAGGTGGGCAGCGGCGTCCAGAATGCGCTCGCGGGTACCGGCAGCAGGTTTCCGGGCCATGGGCCGAGGCTAACAGACCAATCGGTCCCGTACCGGCCGGATACCGGCCGTCCCGGCGGCGGGCTCCTGTCACCGCGTCCGGGCCCCGTGCCCCGGGTCGGGCCGCCCACGCGGCCCGGGACGGCGGAGCCTCACCTGCGCCGCGCACGCACATGGGACATCGGTGTCAGCACCCGCCCGCGTTCGTCCACCCGGATCGCGTCCGGGCCCGGCCTGGCACCGGTGTCCGGGGCACCCGATTCGCCCAGCCTGGCCAGGAGTTCGCGGGTGAAGGTGGTGGCGAAGACGGCTTCGGTGATGTCCTGGATCTCCCAGTGGCGGCCCAGGTTCGCCCGCAGGTCGGCCTCACTGATCAGGGCCTCCGCCACGATCGGTGTCCCCGACGGCATGGATTCCGCGAAGCAGAACAGGTGGAGCGTGGCACCCGGCCGGCACACCCGGTGGAGCGCGGCAGCGTAGGCCGACCGCTGCTCGCCGTTGAGGCAGTGGTAGAGGCCGCTGTCGAGCACGGTGTCGAAATCGCTTCCGACACCGTCCAGTTCGGTGGCGTCCGACGTCAGGAACCGCACCTGCACGCCATGGGCCTCGGCCCGTCGCGCCGCCTGCTCGATGGCGCTGGGCGAACCGTCCATACCGGTCACCTCGCATCCTCGGCCCGCCAGCAGAATGGCGTTCTCACCCAGTCCGCACCCCGCGTCGAGCACCTTGCCGCTGAAACCTCCCGCGCGCGCCAGGTCCACCACGGCCTGTTGGGGCTCACCGATGTCCCAGGGGATCAGCACCTCACCGGGGGCGACGCCGTCGAAGGACGCGCGCCCCGCGTACAACGCTTCGTATTCCTTGTCCTCTTGAGAGAAAGTCCGCTGCGTGGCCATACCGGTCCCCTTGTCGCTCGCAAGCCCGTCAACCGACACTCGGTGGATCTGGCGCGCCCCGGATGCGGGGCAGTCGCGTTCCTACTGGACGTTGTTCGCTTCCTGCGCCGGCACGACCGGCGGAGCCGCCTCGGCCTTCGGTCCGGCCTCGGCCTCGGACCCGGCCTCGGGCCCGGCCGTGGGACGCATCCGTGACGCGACGACGAGCGTGAGGACGATGACCGCGGCCATGGCCAGGAAGACATCGGAGTAGGCCGAACCGTTGTGACCGTCGTAGAGGGGGTTGATGGCGTCACTACCGCCCTGCTGCCTCGCGGACACCAGCACACCGAACACGGCGGGGCCGGTTCCGGCCCCGAGGAACTGGGCCCCCTGGAGGATCCCGAGACCGACACCGACCTGCTCGGGGGGCAGTTCGCTCGCCGCAGCACCGATGATGGTGGTCATCACGAGCATGAAGCCGATGCTCAGCCCGAGGATCCCGACACCGGCGAAGACCACCGACGAGCCGCCGGTGAAGGACGAGAGGAACAGCGAGAACAGTCCGATGAGGCCGAGCCCGGAGAGCACCAGGACCCGCGTGTTGACGCGGCCGGCGAGGCGTCCGATCCACGGCGAGAGGAGCGCGGTCACGACTCCGGCCGGGATCATGACCAAAGCGCCCTTGCCCGGCGTGAGTTCGTTGACCTCCACCAGCAGCAGCGGGACGAACACCAGACCGCCGAGGTTGACGACCATGGCCAGGAACGCGACGAGGATGCCGGTCCGGTAGACGCGATTGGTGAACAGCACCGGCGGAACGAACGGCTGGTCGACCCTGGCGGTGCGCACTCCGAAGAGCACGAGCGCCACGATCGCGATCACGAGGCTTCCCCAGGAAAGGGGTTCGGTGAAACCGGATACCTGCGCCCGGGTCATGCCGAACAGGACGAGACCTGTTCCCAGCGCGAGGAGGATGCCGCCGGGGAGGTCGAGCCGTCCCGAGCCCTGCGGAGTCTCGTCCGGGAGTACGCGCAGGGCCGGGAAGAGCAGCAGCAGCGAGACCACGAGCATGATCCAGAACAGTGCGGGCCAGCCGAGCGCTTCCCCGATGCCGCCGCCCAACGCCGGTCCGGCGGCGGTGCCGACGCCCGCACCGGCGGAGACGACGCCGATCCCGACGCCGCGCCGCTCCGGCGGCAGCAGCGTCGTGACGGCGATGATCGAGAGCACGGGGATCGCGGCTGCGCCGATGCCCGTCACGATCCGCCCGGCCACGAGCACGGCCAGATTCGAGGAGATCGCGCAGATCAGGCTTCCGACCGCGTAGGTGACGAGCGCGAAGGCGAAGAGACGACGCAGGCTCACGCGGTCCGAGATCCGGCCGTACAAGGGAATCCCGACCGAGAACATCAGCAGGAACCCGGTGACGACCCAGGCGAGTTCGGCCTCGGAGGCCCCGAACTCGGACCCGATCGTCGGAAGCATCAGGTTGACCATGTCGCTGGCCGTGACCGTGACGAGGATCGCCGGCATGAGGACGGCCAGTAAGCCCAGTTCCGAGCCGGCCCGCTCGGTCGTTGTCGACGTGGAAGTCATACGAGGCCCTTCGGGTGACTTTCCGCCACCATGATAGTTACAGTTAGGGCAAAAGAACGGCGGAGGACATTGCCTCCGCCATCGGTCAGCTGTTGGCGCGCCGCGCGACCTCGCGCTCACTGGCCAGCACTTGCCGGACGAGGTGCGCGATCGTCGTCCGCCCGAGCCGTTCCTTCATGGCCCGCTCCGCGTCCTGGAACTCCACCTCGAGCAGCTTCTGCATGTTCCGCCCGACCTCGCATTCGGCGCTCGGCGGATGCGGGTGCCGCGACAGGATCGGCCCCGCCTCCACGGCGGTGTACGCGTCGTAGAGCGTGATCTCGCGGGCGGGCTGGGCAAGCGACCAACCGCCGTTGCGCCCCTCGGTGGACCAGACCAGACCGGCATCCCTCAGACTGCCGAGGATCCGCCGCACCAGCACCGGGTTGCTGGCCAGGCTCTCCGCGATCTCCGCCGAGGTCAGCGAGTGATCCCAGCGCCCCAGCATGGTGAGTGCGTGAATCGCGACCGCACTCCTGCTGCTGATGCTCACCGAGCCCCCTTCGCGACGGCCACCTCGCCGATCCAACTGCAACAACGCTAGTAGCAGTTCAATCCAGGTGTCAATCCGGCATGCCGGTCGTGGCGCCCCGGGCCCCGTCGGCCTGTCGGCCTGTCGGACGAACGCGGCGACGGGACCGTGCAGGTGCGCCATCACCAGGGCCAGCGCCACTCCTTGTTCTGCGGAACCACCCAGTAGTGGTCCAGTTCGACGCGCTCGAACAGCCATCGTCCGTCCTCGACCACATAGGTGTCGGAGAACCGGCCGACGCTCTGGTGCACGAGGTCCGCCTTGTCGAACCTGACGTGCTCCACGAAGAAGCAGGCGCCGGATGCGCGGTCACCTTCGACCTCCACCTGGTGGACCTGGTTGAAGCTCCTCAGAGCCACCTCCGAGGCGCCCTGGAGCTCGACCATCTTGGGCAGCAGTGCGCTGTAGTACTCCTGGATCCCCGCGCGCCCACGGGCATCGCCGAAGCCCCCGTAGGCCAGGTGCGCGTCCCTCGCGAACAGCGCGCCGAGGCCCTGCCAGTCCTGCGAGTTGAGGCAGTGGTGGAAGGCGTTGCGCAGCTTCGTGAGCTCACGGATCGCCTCGAGCTCCCGCACTCTGGCCGACAGTTCGCTGATCCGGGCCAGCAGGTCAACCTCGTCCGCCATCGTGCATCCTCTCGAGCGCCGCCGGATCCCGTTCCGCCTCTTGCCGAAACCGGACCGAGAGTCGCAGCCGCAGGACACACGCCACAAGGCCCGCACGCCTTTCCTGTGGTCGGTCCGCAATCCTCGACCTCCCTCACGCGATTAGGGTCGAGCCGCAGGAACGCCGACGACACCCAACGGGAGACACCGTGAACCAGTCGAAGCGCATAGCCCTGATCAGTGGCGCGGGCCGCAACATCGGCGCCGCGACGGCCAAGGAGCTGGCCGGCCGCGGCTACCACGTGATCGTGAACTACCGGCGCGACGCGGACGCGGCGGCGGACGTGGTCACGGAGATCGAGTCGCGCGGCGGCACGGCCGAGGCCGCGCAGGCCGACGTCTGCGACGCCGGCCAGGTCGGCGCCCTCGTCGAACGGGTGCGGGCCGACCACGGGCGCATAGACCTGCTGATCTGCAACGCGAACACCGTGACACCGCCCTTCACGTCCTTCGCCGAACTGGACTGGGACGCATTCGCCGCAAAGGTGAACGGAGAGCTCGCCGGCTCCTTCTTCCTCACCCAGCGCACGCTCGCCATCATGCGCGAACAGCGGTCGGGCAGGATCATCTACATCTCCAGCACGGCGTCGGACACCATCGGCATGGCCCTGCCCCATTCCGTCGCCAAGGCGGCGCTGAACACGTTCAGCCGCCACATCGCCGGCATCGCCGCCGAGCACGGGGTGACCGTGAACACCGTCGCCTTCGGCGCCGTCCACACCGACGCCACATCGGAGTTCAGCGAGGAGTTCTGGAAGTACACGACAGACCGTTCGGTGACGGCGCGCAGGGTGGAACCGGCGGACGCCGCGCGCGCCGTGGCCCTCGTCGCCGACGACGGCTTCGGCTTCACCTCAGGGCAGGTGATCCGGGTCGACGGCGGTTTCGAGGTCCTCGACCAGCAGCTGCATCCCCTGGCACACAGTTTCCGCTGACGGTGTCCCGTGGGGGGGCGGTGGGGGCGGTGGGGGGCAGTGGGCGGCAGTGGGGCCGACCGCCGGCGCCCGGCCCCACGGGACACCCGGTACAGCGCGGGCGCCCACCGGACTACTCGAAGTGCCTTACCAACGGGTTGAATTGTCGGTCCAGGACCTCGAAACCGCCGTCGACCCGGATCACTTGGCCCACCGACGCGGTGAAGTCCTCGTCGGCGAGCATCGCGATGCTGCGGGCCGCCTCGTCGGCTTCGAGCAGCCGGCCGGATGCCGATCGGCTCTCGATGAACCTGCGGAGGTCATCCGTCATGACACCTGCGGTGGCGTCGGTCCGCACCGCGCCGAGTGCGACGGTGTTGACGACGACCCCGTACTGTGCCGCGACGCCCGCGACGTGCCGGCTGAAGGTGTTGAGCGCGGCCTTGGCCGTGGAGTGGGCCGCGACGGTGCCGATCGAATCCGCAGCGGTGCTCGAAACGTAGACGATCCGGCCCTTCCGTTCCTCCGTCATGCCGCGCAGCACGCTCTGGGTGAGGAAGTACGCTCCCGCCAACTCCCCGCTCACCTTCCCGATGAAGGCATCCCAGGAGAGCGTGAGCAGAGGCTCGAACGGCGGATTCACCGTGTTGGCATTGCAGACCAGGGCGTCGAGGCGACCGCGGTCGGCGCGGATGCGGTCGAGCATCCCGGACACCTGCCCGGGGTCACACACATCGGCCTGGACGGCCTGGGCCGATCCGCCCGCGGCCTCGATCGAGCTCACCACCTCCCCTGCCGCGTCCGCGTTCTGACGGTAGTTCACGACGACGTGGTAGCCGCGCCTTCCCATCTCCCGAGCGGTAGCCGCTCCGATCCCTCGACTCGCACCGCTGATCAGCACCACCCGCTGCTGTGACTGCAACACGTTTCCTCCCTGGTCCCGGGCGTACGGGGTCTGCCCGTCACGTGACCTTGGCCCTGGACCGGCCGTGTTGTCTCTACGGGTCTCCACCAGATTCCCCACCCCTTCCCGCCGGCGCCCCGCAGGGGCTCCATGCGCCCTCTTGCAGGCGCCGGGGCCGGCTGCGAGGGTCCGTCGCGCACAGGTGCACGGAGGGGTCACGTACCCCGTCGCCGACTGCCAGGAGACGGCCGAGTTCGCCCGACGCCTTGCCCCTTGTTTACCTTTGACAGAAGCTTGATTTTGTGAAACGATTCCCGAACCGTTAGGTGGACCGATCGGTCCGGGATCAATAGAGATTCACCGTACGGTACTTTCCAAGCCAGGGCCCGTTCCGGCAGGAGGGTTTTGCTCAAGGGCGGGGTGGCAACCTCGCGACGCTGTCGATCGGCCCCACTGTCAAACCTCCCGTCGGCAGCGGGGCTACGGACCCCAGGTCGCGGCCGTCCCGTTTTCGCCGAGCATTTCCCAGCCCGACGTCCACCGGCGGTCATCGATGGCAGTGCTGCGGATCCTGCGCTCAGCCACCGGCAGCCTGCCCGAACTTTCCGCACCGGAGACACCGTCACCACCGTGCGGAGCGGCCCGCGCTGTCGCCACCGTCCCGCAGAACGAGGCCGGAAGCCCCCTTCTGCCCGACGTGACCCTGCCGGTCTCGTGTTGTGAAGCGGCACCATTCGTCAGCTATGGGGGTAGCAAGATGGCCGGAGACGACAGGAAGTGCCCAACCGCGAACATCGGCGGGAGAATCGACAAGGCCGCCACGTTTCCGACACCCAGGAATGTCGCGAATACCTACGTACCGGGAATCCCCCTCACCGAAGACCGCGCGCTTCTGCCGCCCGACGAGTTGAACCTCGCCCTGAGCACCATCGAGTTCGCGAATCGCGGAGTCGACCGCGTGATGGTCAACGAGCAGGCCAAGTGGCTGCTCGATGCGGCAGAGCCGCAAGGGAACCCGCACCGCACGTGGCTCGCGATCCTGGCCCTGCTCTACGCCGGAGACCTCGAATCCGCCGACGCGCAGTGCAGGCGGCTCCGGGACGATCCCGCCTGGGCGGGCTCGGCACCGCGTCAGGAACTGCTCACGCTGCTGCAGGCACGGAGCAGCCTGCTCACAGGGAAGGCCCGCCAGGCCGCGGACATGCTCCAGACCGTGCTCGAACCCGGCACGTGGACGCAGTCGGCCTGCCTCGCGGTCGCTTGGCTGATCGAGGCACTGGTCCACCTCGGTGAACTCGACCGGGCGCACCAGGTGCTGCTCGACAACAAGTTGGCCGGCCCACTGGACCCCGACCTGCCGGACCGTGCGCACATCCTGGCTGCCCGCGGGGCCCTCCACATGGCCGGCGGGCAGTTCCGGCACGCCATCGACGACTACATGGCCTGCGGCTGGGTCCTCGACACCTGCTTCGTGGTCAATCCGGCGGTGATCCCGTGGCGTTCGAGGGCCGTGTTCGGGGCGCTGGGCATGCGCCGGTACGACCTGGCACTCGCCCTTGCCGAGGAGGAGCTCATCGCGGCAAGGAAGTGGGGATCACCGCGCGGCATCGGCATCGCCCTGCATGCCGTGGGAGTGGCACGACACGACAACACCTCGGTCGCCGTGCTCGAGGAGGCCGTGGCACTGCTGGCCCAGGGGCATGCGGGCACCGAGTTCATGCAGGCCCTCTACGACCTCGGCACGATGCAGATCCGACGGCGGGACGTGACAGAGGGACGAAGGCGGCTCGTCGACGCGGCCATGGTGGCATACGAGTGCCGCAACGCCTTCTGGCAGGAGCGCATCCGTTTCGCCCTGGAGCGCCTCCGGGCGCCGGCCAACACCTCGAAGCTCACCCGCCAGGAGGAGAAGATCGCCTACCTGGCCCGCGCCGGACACAGCAACCGGCATATCGCGCAGATGACCTGTCTGACGGTCCGGACCGTCGAATTCCACCTGTCCAGCGTGTACCGGAAGCTCTCCATCGCCGGCAGGCGGGAACTCGTCACCGCGCTGAGCTCCGTTCCGTCGTAGCTCCCCGCGCCTTCGGGAGCCGCCCGCCGACACCGTTCCGGGCGAGAACCGAAGTCCCGCGGTCTCCGGCGGAGTGCCCGGCCGGGCAGCCGGATCAGCGGTGTTCGGGGTTCTCGAAGTCGAAGCGGCACCCGGCGTCCCACTCGGAGCGCTGGTTGCCGTGGGCGGGGATGCCGCCGGCGTCCTTCAGCATGCGGGCCAGGTGGAGCTGGTTCCAGGTCATGAAGGTGGTGTTGCGGTTGGTGAAGTCGTTCTCCGGGCCGCCCGATCCGGCATCGAGGTAGGACGGGCCGGGCCCCGCCTCACCGACCCAGCCGGCGTCGGCCTGCGGGGGGATCGTGTAACCGAGGTGCTGGAGGCTGTAGAGCACGTTCATCGCGCAGTGCTTCGCGCCGTCCTCGTTCCCGGTGATCAGACAGCCGCCGACCCGGCCGTAATAGGCGTACTGCCCCTCGGAGTTGAGGATCGACGAACAGGCGTACAACCGCTCGACGACCTTCTTCATCACCGAGGAGTTGTCACCCAGCCAGACCGGGCCGGCCAGGGTCAGGATGTCGGCGCTCATCACCTGGGAGTAGATGACCGGCCAGTCGTCGGTTTCCCAGCCGTGCTCGGTCATGTCGGGCCAGACGCCCGTCGCGATGTCGAGGTCCACCGCCCGGAGGACTTCGACCTCGACGCCCTGGCGCTTGAGGATGCCGGTGCTGAGGTCGATCAGGCCCTGGGTGTGGCTGCGTTCCGGGGAGCGCTTGAGCGTGCAGTTGATCACCAGGGCGCGCAGGTCGGCGTACGACGTCGACGTGTCCGGCACGGGTTCCTCCCTCAGGGCGTCGGGGAGGCCGGTCGGTCGGCGGGCTCCCCGCACAGCTCACCAGTCGGGCGCCGACGGCGCGCGGGGAACTGGGCCGATTGCCTGGCGGGGCGGTCGGGGCCGCTTCGGTCGCGGTGCTCAGGGGTGGTGCTCAGGGGTGGTGCCGTACTCCGGGGCGGAGCCGTCCCAGGGGGCGCCGACGGCTTCGAAATGTCGCCGGTGCGAGCACTGAGCATTTGTCATGACTGAAACACCATCCGAATGGGCATACTTTCGATAGCCCACCGATGGGCCCGGCTGAAGCTCCCCCACGAAGCGCAACCGGGCCCTTGGCCGGCGACCGGGCCTGGACGTGACTCCCCCCACGGAGTGGCGGCCAGGCCCGCCTGTGTTGTACCAGCGACACGCAGCGTACATGTCATATCCACGTAACGCTACCGCCCGGCACCGGACACTCCACAGCCTGGCGGGAATCCGCCGTGCCGGGCGGTGTCCGGCACGGCGGCTCACCGTCGTCGGTGCGTCAGACCGTGGACTCCGGGAGGGGGGCCGGGCCGGCGGCGAGCAGTGCCGTGATCCCCTCGGCGAGGTGCGGGCCGAGCTCGCCCCAGCCCTCCTTGTAGCCGTAGACGCCGGCCAGGGTGCGGGCCTCGTAGTCCCCGTTGAGGATCTCGACGTCGTCGGCGGTGATGAGCCCCGGGTGGGCCACGCCGACGGCCGACGAGACCTTCAGCAGCTCCTTGCGCAGGGTCCGCAGGTAGGAGGCGGCCCGGTCGGCCTTGGAGGCCGGGTCGACGCCGCGGGCCAGCCACGGGTTCTGGGTGGCGATGCCGGTGGGGCACTTGTCGGTGTGGCACTTCTGCGCCTGGATGCAGCCGATCGCCAGCATCGCCTCACGGGCGACGTTGATCATGTCGGCGCCCAGGGCGAAGGCGACCGCGGCGTTCTCGGGCAGCCCGAGCTTGCCGGAGCCGATGAAGGTCAGGTCGTCGGTCAGCCCCAGCTCGGCGAACGTGCCGTAGACCCGGGAGAAGCCCATCCGGAACGGCAGCGACACCGAGTCGGCGAACATCCGCGGCGCCGCCCCGGTGCCGCCCTCGCCGCCGTCGACCGTCACGAAGTCGACCCCGCGGTCGCCGCGCGCCATCAGGGTGGCCAGTTCCTGCCAGAAGCCCAGGTCCCCCACCGCGCTCTTGATCCCGACCGGCACGCCGGTCTCGGTGGCGAGCAGCTCGACGAAGTCCAGCATCGAGTCGACGTCGGCGAACGCGCTGTGCCGCGACGGGGAGGCGCAGTCCTTGCCGACCGGGATGCCGCGGATCCCGGCGATCTCCGGGGTCACCTTCGCGCCCGGCAGCATCCCGCCCAGCCCTGGCTTGGCGCCCTGGGAGAGCTTGATCTCTATCGCCTTGACCGGGGCGCCGGCGACGACGTCCTTCAGCTTGTCGAGGTTGAAGCTGCCGTCCTCGTTGCGGCAGCCGAAGTACGCCGTCCCCAGCTGGAGGACGAGGTCACCGCCGTTGCGGTGGTGCGGGGAGAGGCCGCCCTCGCCGGTGTTGTGCATGGCGCCCGCCAGCGCCGCCCCCTTGTTCAGCGCCGTGATGGCAGCGCCGGAGAGCGATCCGAAGCTCATCGCCGAGATGTTCACCACGCTCGCCGGCCGGAACGCCTTGGCGCGCCCGCGCGGGCCGCCCAGCACCTTGGCCGAGGGCAGCGGGGCCTGCGGGTCGTGCAGGTCGGGCAGCGGGCCGGCGAACGTGCGCTGCTTCAGGTAGGCGTGGCCCTGGACGTGCTCGACGTCGACCTCGGTGCCGAACCCGAAGTAGTTGTTCTCCTCCTTCGCCGACGCGTAGATCCACGTGCGCTGGTCGCGGCTGAACGGGCGCTCCTCCTCGTTGGAGGTCACGATGTACTGCCGCAGCTCCGGCCCGATCGTCTCCAGCAGGTACCGGGCATGCCCGACCACCGGGAAGTTCCGGAGCAGTGCGTGCCTCTTCTGGACGAGGTCGCGGGCAGCCAGGAGCGCCACCGCTGTCGCGGCGGCCGCGCCGATCTTCCGGGCTTGCATGGACGTTCCTCCTCGGTGCACGACCCCCTCGCCGTGCGGTGGAGTCGTCGTGTGTCGTGCCGGGTGTCGGACGGCGGGCGCACGGCCGGGCGGCGGCGGCGTCCGTCGAGGACTGCCACACGATCGTAGGAGGCGGCCCGGACCGGCCTGCGGCCAGGGGGCGGTCCGGGGCCTGGTCGGAGGGATGACGCGCAAACGCCGCGGCCCCGTCGTTCGACGACGGGGCCGCGGGTCGTGAGCCGTCGGCCGTGGGCTCCGGGCGTTGGCCCTGAGCCGTGGGCCGTGGGCCGTGGGCCGGCGGTCAGCGCACGGTCACGGTGAACACCGGGGAGGCGGCGCCCCCGCCGACGATGCGCAGCTCGTTCAGGCCCTTGATCCCGAGCTTCACGCCGAGCGAGTAGGTGCCGGTGCGGGTCGTGGCCACGGAGGCGGGCAGGGTGACCCACGCGCCGTGCTGCTTCTGCTGGAGGGTCACCGTGGTTCCGGCCTTGAGCCCGGTGGTCGTGCCGGTGACCCGGAACAGCTGCCACGCCTGGACGGACGAGACCGACGGCTTGGCGGTGATGCCGGCCTGCACGGCCGGGGCCACCGGGGCCGCGGCGGAGACGGCCGGGGTGGTCTGGGCCACCGGGGCCGCGGCCATGGCGGTACCGGCCGCGCCGAGGCAGAGCACGCTGAGGGCGGCGACGGCGGTCAGGCGCAGGGAGTTCCTCTTGGAGACGATCACGGGTGCACCCCTTCCAGGGGGAGGTGGTCGTTTCGGCCCGACGTCACGGTCGGTGTCGTTCGGGCACTGTCACAGAGGAGGACGCCTCACCGCCCGTCATGGGTTGTGCGCGGATTGTCACGTCCTCGTAACAGTCGACGCCGCGTCAGACGGTCGGGTCAGGTGGTCGGGTCAGGAGGTCGGGGAGCGGCGGATGATCAGCATGTCCTGGGTGTGGCCGATGGCGTAGCCGCCGTCGGGGCGGGCGAAGTGGTCCTGGACGTAGGCGGTCAGGGCGGCGCGGGAGGGGCGGGGGTCGAGGGTGGCGAGGTCGGCGACGTTGACCATGAACTCGGCGACGTCCACGGCCTCGGCGAGGTACGGCGTGCGGTAGTGCAGGTCGAGGGTTTCGATGGCGTAGTCGTACGCCGGGTGCTGTGCGCGCAGGCGGTCGGCGAGCGGGCTCAGGTCGTAGCGGACGCCGGTGAAATGGGCGGCCATCCGCATGCAGGGGCTCTCCGGGTTCTGCAGGACGACCAGGAGGGTGCCGCCGGGGGCGGTCCAGTCCAGGGCGCGGGCGACGGTGCCCGGCCAGTCCGGTTCGGGGACGTAGTACAGCACGTGGGAGAGGTGGACGAGGTCGGCCGGCTCGGGGGGCCGGACGCGGTCGAGCCGGTCGGGGAGGACGAGGGCGTCCGGGCAGGCGGTGCGCAGCTTCTCGCGCATCGCCACGCTGGGTTCGACGGCGATCGTGCGGTCGAAGGAGCGGGCCAGGTGAGCGGTGGTGCGGCCGTCGCCGGCGCCGAGGTCCAGCAGGACCCGGCGGTTCGGCAGGGCGGCGACGAGTTCGCTCAGCCGGGCGTGGGTGACGGGCTTCTCGTCCGTCCCGGCGAGGAACAGCTCGAACGCCCGGCGGTAGTCGGCGCTCGCCACGTCCAGCACGCGGACCGGGTCCGCGTCCCTCGTCGTGGTCTCCATCCGTGGGCCTCCCTCTGACGGCGTGTCGGGCGGGCCCATTGCACACCGGCGTACGGCCGTCCGTGTGCAGGGACGTTCCTGCCCGCGTGTCGTGCGGCGGGACGGGGCCGGAGGGTGGGTCTGCGGTTCCCAGGGAACGGCGTTCCCTTCCCGCGTCCCCGGTGCTCGCGAACGATCGGCCGCATGACCACCACTTCCCCCGGCCGTCCGAACCCCACCCATCCGAACCCCGCCCGTCCGAACCCCGAAGTCCCGTCGCCGCCGGGCACCGACGGGCGGCGCTTGCGGACCACCGTCCTCGCCGTCGCCAGCGCCAGTCTGATGCTGCCATTCTCGGTGACCGGGGCCGCGGTCGCCCTCCCGGGCATGGCGTCCGACCTGGGCTCGTCGGTCGGCAGCGCCCAGTGGGTGCTCAACGGGTTCAACATCGGCTTCGCCGCGCTGCCGCTCGCGGCGGGCGGCCTCGCCGACCGGTACGGGCGGCGGCGGGTGCTGCTGGCCGGGATCACGCTGGTCGGCGCGATGTCGCTGCTGGTCGCGCTCGCACCGTCGATGGCGCTGGTGGATGCCGCGAGGGCCGTCCAGGGCTGCGGGGCCGCGGCGGTGCTCGCCTCGGGTGCGGCGGTCCTGGCGCACGGTGTCCCCGGACCGCGTCGGCCGGTGGCCTTCGGCATCCTGGGGACGGCCTTCGGCACCGGTTTGGCGGCCGGGCCGCCGGTCGCCGGGGCGCTGGTGGAGGCGCTGGGCTGGCGGTCGGTGTTCCTGCTGGTCGCGGTGATGGCGCTGCCCGCCGGACTGTGCGCGACCCGTACGCCGGAGTCCCGTGGAGCCGACGCCCGCGGCCCCATCGACCTCGCCGGGCTGGTCCTGTTCACCGCCGGTCTCGGCGCGCTCGCGTTCGGCTTCGCCCGGGTGACCACCGACGGCTGGGCCGCGCCCGCGCCGCTCGGGCTGTTCTCGGCCGCCGCCCTGCTGGTCCTGCTGTTCGCCGCGGTCGAGCTCCGCCGGGCCGACCGGGCCCTGTTCGACGTCCGGTTGTTCGGCCGGCCGGAGTTCGTCGCCGTGGTCTGCCAGCCGTTCACCGTCACCCTCGGCTTCGTCGTCCTGCTGGTCTACCTGCCCGCCTACCTCCAGGGCACGGCGGGCCGCGGCACCCTGGACAGCGGGCTGCTCCTGCTGCCGATGACCGCCCCCGTCCTGCTCCTGCCGCTGGCCGCCGGGCGGCTGGCCGGGCGCACCTCGGTGCGGGCCGTCCTCACCGCCGCCTCGGTGCTCATCGCGACCGGCGCCCTGCTGCTGACCACGCTGGACGACGGTGCCTCCCTGGCGGCGCTCGCCGTGCCGCTGCTGCCGTTCGGCGCGGGCGTCGGCCTGGCCTTCGGCGTGATGGACGGCGCGGCCGTCGGCACCGTCCCGGTGGAACGGGCGGGGGCTGCCGCGGGCATCTTCAACACCCTGCGGATCACCGGGGAGTCCGTCGCCGTCGCGGGCGCCGCGGCCCTGCTCACCTCGCTCACCTCGGCCCGGCTGCGGGCGGGCGGCCTGGGTGGCGACGCGGCCTCCGACCTCGCCGGACAGGCCGTCGTCCAGGGCCGGGTGGCGCCGGAGCACCGGGACGCCGTGGCCGCGGGCTTCACCGGTGCCCTGCACACCGTCGGACTGCTGCTCGCCGCGCTGTCCGCCGCCGGGGCGCTGTTCACCTGGCTCGCGCTCAGGCCCGGCCGTGATCCGGGTTCGCGGCGCTGAGCTCCGCTCCGGCGAGCCCGGCAAGCCCGGCGACCCCGGCAAGCCCGGCGAGCCCGGCGAGCCCGGCGAGCCGCCGCAGTGCCTCCTCCGCCGGGCTCCCGGGCGCGGCGGTGTACACCACCAGGACGTGCTGCCCGGCGCCCGGCACCCGGAAGGTCTCGTAGTCGAGCCGGACCTCGCCGACCTCCGGGTGGCGGAACAGCTTGGGCCCGTGGGCCTTCTCGTGGACATACCGGCTCGCCCACAGGGTGCGGAACTCGGCGCTGGCCGACGAGAGTTCGCCGATCAGCCGGGCCAGCTCCGGATCGCGCGGCCGCCGCCCGGCGGCCATCCGCAGGATGCCCACCGTGGTGCGCGCGGCCTCGTCCCAGTCGGGGTGGACCTCCCGGGCGCGCGGGTCGAGGAAGATCCGGCGGGCCATGTTCCGTTCGCGCGGCGGGAGTCGGGGGAAGTCGGCGAGCAGCGCGGCGGCGAGGCCGTTCCACGCGAGGACGTCGTTGCGGTCGTTCATGACGACGGCCGGGGTCAGCGGCATCGCCTCGACGACCCGCTGCAACGCCGGGCGCAGCGCCGGACGCAGGCCCTCGTCACGATCCTCGCCGCGCTCCTTCCGGACGGTCGCGCGCCGGGGCGGCCGGGCCAGGTCGCGCAGGTGGGCGCGTTCGGCGCGGCCGAGCCGCAAGGCACGGCCGAGTGCGTCGAGCACCTCGTCGGACGGGCGGTCGGCGCGGCCCTGTTCCAGGCGCACGTAGTAGTCGGTGCTGAGCCCGACGAGCTCGGCGACCTCCTCGCGGCGCAGTCCGGGCACCCGTCGGCGCCCGGTCGCGGGCAGGCCCGCCTCCTCGGGCGAGACCAGCGCCCGTCGGGCCCGCAGGTAGTCGCCGAGGCTGTTCGGGGTCATGATCGGATCCGCCATGCGGTTCAGTATCGCCACACGTCCGAGGGGTGCGGCGGCCGGAGGGTGGCCCCGCCGCTCCCACCCTCGCCCCGGCGGCCGGGGCCGCCGCGCCCGGCGGACAAGAGGGTCTAATTCGGTGGCCCGGGTGGAGCGGCCGCTTCTACAGTGTCCGCCGGACCACCAACGTTCACAGGAGCCCCAGCATGCGCGCGCACTACCCCCGGACTCCGCATCTGCCCTGGTCACCCGGGGCGGCGGCGGACGACGTACGGGCCGGGGGCCTCGGCGCGCTGGCGGGCGCGGAGGTCGTCGTCACCGAGAAGCTCGACGGCGAGAACACCACCCTCTACTCCGACGGCCTGCACGCCCGTTCGCTGGACTCGGCCCACCACCCGTCCCGTGCCTGGGTGAAGGGCCTCCAGGGCCGGATCGGACGGCGGATCCCGGCCGGCTGGCGGGTCTGCGGGGAGAACCTGTTCGCCCGGCACTCGATCGCCTACAGCGACCTGGAGAGCTGGTTCTACGGCTTCTCGGTCTGGACGGACCGCGACCACTGCCTCGACTGGGACGCCACCGTGCGCTTCCTGCGCCGCCTCGGCGTGCCGGCACCCCGGGTGCTGTGGCGCGGCCGGTGTGACGAACGGGCCCTGCGCGCACTGGCGTTGGATCCGGACCGGCAGGAGGGCTACGTCGTCCGGACCGTCCGGGGCTTCCCCCGGGCGGAGTTCGGCGAGCACGTCGCCAAGTGGGTCCGCCCGCACCACGTGCGCACCGACACCCACTGGATGCACGCCGCGGTGGTGGAGAACGGGCTCGGGCCGAACGCCGCGCTCTGGTCCGTACGGTCCGGTGCGCAGCCCGAACCCGGCCCCCTGGCAGCCGCGCTGGGGATTGCGGAACTCGCCTGCCCCGAGCATGAGTTGGCGGAGACGGCGGCCCGGCTGGACGAACTCGGCCGCAGTGGGGACGCCCGGCTGGCCGGCGTGCTCGCCACCGCGCTGCGCACCGGACGCCGGTCGGCGCTGGTGCCGGGGCTGGCCGGACCGCTCGGTCTGCCGCTGGCCCGCCGGGTCGCCGACCTGGTCGGTCTGCACGCCCGCCTGCACCGGCCGTACCCGGACGAGGGCCGGCGCGCCGGGCTGGTCCGGCTCTCCGTCGCCGCCGACCTCGGGGCGCTGCACGCCGTCGCCGCGACCGCCGCCCCCGGGGAGGCGGAACGCGAGCAGGTCGCCTGGTCCGCGCTGCACGCCGAGGACGCCGGGCTGCTCGCCGAGGCGCCGCTCGCCCGGCTGCGCAGCGGCCTGCGCGAGGCGCTGGCCGACCTCGACCGGGACGCCGCCGACCGCTGCTGGGCACAGGCCCGCGAGGCGTACGCGCTCGGTCGGATCTCCACTCCGGAGGAGGCCGTCGCGGCCACCTGGCGCCTACGCGACGGCGGCTTCCCCCGGCTGGTGCAGCTGTGCGGCCCGTCCGGCAGCGGCAAGAGCACCTTCGCCGCCGGGCTCCCCGGCGGCCACGCCCGGATCAGCCTGGACGACCTGCGCGCCGCCCGGGGCTCGCGCGCCGACCAGCGCGACAACGCCGTGGTGCTGCGGGAGGGCCTGGCCCGGCTGGACGCCGCCCTGGCCGCTCCGCACACCGCCGGGTCGGGCGCCGCCAGGTCCGGCGCTGACGGGTCCGGCGCCGCCAGGTCCGGGACTGCCGGCCCAGGGACTGCCGGCCCAGGAACTCCCGGATCCGGCTACGGCACCGCCGTCTGGGACGCCACCTCCCTCAACCACGGCCAGCGCTCCCACGTCCACGAGATCGCGCGGCGCCGCGACGCCCTGGTCACCCAGGTGGTCCTGGTGGTCGGCGAGGACGAACTGCTGCGCCGCAACGCCGTCCGGCCGCACCCGGTGCCGGGCGAGGTGCTCACCGCACAGCTGTACCGTTTCAGCCCGCCCTACCCCGGCGAGGCGCACCGCACCTGGTACGTCGGCCCCGGTGGCACCGTGGAGGACACCGCGGGCACGCTCGACGCCGAGGAGGACTGATGCGTCCCATCGAACAGATCTGCCAGCGGGTCCGCTGGGACGCCCGCTTCGACCCGGCCCGGTTCACCCTGGGCGTGCGACAGCGCGACGACCGCACCAAGCGCGTCCCCATGGAGGCCTTCACCGCCTCGGGCGACATCCCGTGGCACCGGGTGCGCTGGGTCGAGGCCGACGGCGTCGTGGTCTGGGACCGCGACTCCGGCGTGGACGTGCTCGACAGCACCGGGGCCGGGCGCCGCACCGAACCGCGCCGCCTGCGCTCGCCCTTCTTCACCGCGACGACGCCGTACTCCTGGCGACCGGACGTCGGCTGGCAGGCCGCGCCCCCAGCGGCCGCAGCGCCCGCTCGGCACACCGGGGCGACGACCACCGCCGACCCGGCCCCGCCGGCGACGAGCCTGCGCGTGGTCACCTGGAACACCCTGTGGGACCGCTACGACGCCGACCGGATCGCCACCGCCCGCCGCCGACCCCTGCTGCTCGCCGCACTGGAGGCCGCCGACGCCGACGTCATCGCCCTCCAGGAGGTCGAACCGGCCCTGGTCGCCCTGCTGCTGGCGGCGCCCTGGGTCCGCGCCGGGTACACCCTCAACGCCGACCCGCTCGGGCGGGAGGTCGACGAGCACGGCCTGCTGCTGCTCAGCCGGCTTCCGGTCGTGGAGGCCGGCCGGCACACGCTGGGCCCGCACAAGGCCGTCACCGCGATCAGCGTACGGACCGACGACGAGCCGCTGACCGTCGCCGCCGTCCATCTGAGCAGCGACCACTCGACCGACGGTCCGGCCCGCCGTGAGGCCGAACTGGCCCGGCTGGCCGAGGGGTTGGCCGGGGTGGAGGGAGAGCTGCTGCTGCTCGGCGACTTCAACGACGCCCGCTCCGGCCCGTCCGGCCCGGCCGCCGCACTCGGCCTGCGGGACGCCTGGGCTCAGGTGCACGGGCCATCCGACGACACCCCCACCTTCGACCCGACCGCCAACCCGCTCGCCGCCGTCTCCTCGCTGACGGGCCGCCCCGGCCGCATCGACCGTGTGCTGCACCGCGGCGGGCACGCCCGCGCCACCGCCGCCGCACTGCTCGGCGACCGCCCCGCCGCCGACGGACTGCACCCCTCCGACCACTACGGCGTGGCCGTGGACCTGGCACTCGGCACAGCGGCCGGGACCCCGGACCTCCTCGACACCGCGCCCACCGTCCGCACCGCCGTCGCCTGGCTGCCGCCCGAGGAGCTGTGGCCGCCGATCCAGCGGCTGCGCGCCGCGTACGACCCCCAGCTGGACCGCTGGCCGCCGCACGTCAACCTGCTGTTCGGCTTCGTCCCGGAGGCCGAGTTCGACCGCGCCCTGCCGCTGCTGGGCGCGGCCGCCGCCGAGGTCGCCCCGTTCACCGCGCTCCTGGACGGGGTGCACACCTTCGGCCACCGCGAGGACGCCACCGTCTGGCTGGACCCTGCCGCCTCCTCCGCCGAGCCCTGGGAGGCGCTTCGACACGCGCTGGAACGCCGGTTCCCGCGCTGTCGGGGCCGCACGGAGGGCTTCACACCGCATCTGACCCTCGGGCGCGCTGCCGACCCGCAGCGGGCAGCCGCCGACTGTGCGGCCGGGCTCACCGGGGCCTCGGCCCGGGTGGGCGAGCTGGTGGTGCTGTCGCGTCGGGGGTCCGAGCCGATGCGGGCACGCGCGGTGGTCACCCTGGGGACGGGCGAGGTGCGCACGGTACCGGACGAGCCGTCCGTCACCCTGCGGCCCGAGCCCGCCCGACGCGCCGCTGCCGCAAGGGAGTCCGCCGAACGGATCGCCGGGGCACTGCCCGAGGGCGCGGTCCGCCTGGTCGGCTCGCGACGGCTGGGCTGCCAGCTGGACGGCGCCGACCTCGACCTCGTGGCCGCACTGCCCGGGCCCGCCGACCTGCCCGGCGTCCGCGCCCGGATCGCCGCCGCGCTGCCGGACGCCCGCCGGCTGCGCGAGGTGCGCGGCGCCCGGGTGCCGGGGCTGCGGCTGGAGGCGGGCGGGCTGTCCGTCGACCTCGTCGTGGTCTTCACCGGCCCGCTCGACCCCGCCCAGGCCGTCGACCGCCGCACGGAGTCGGACGAGGCGACGGCGGTCGCGCTGAGCGCGGTCACGGACGCCGAGGCGATCCTGACGGCACTCGGCGGCCGGCACGCCCGGTTCGTCCGACTGGCCCGCCAGGTCAAGGCCTGGGCCCGGGCACGCGGGCTCGACTCCGCCCCCTTCGGCCAACTGCCGTCGCTCGCCTGGTCGGTGCTCGCCGCCCGAACGGTCCTGGACGCCGACGACACCGCCGACGACACCGCCGATGCCGACGCCGACGCCGACCTGTTCCAGCGCTTCGCCGAGACCTGGACGGGCTGGGACTGGAGCCGTCCCGTCTCCCTCTCCACGGAATTGACGCCCCATCAGTCCGATCCGGTGTCCGTCCTCACCCCCTCCTCCCCGGTCCGCAGCTGCACCACCCAGGTCGGCGCCGACACCCGCGACCTGCTCACCGAGGAGCTCTACCGCGCCTGGGAGCTCTGCACGGAGAGCGCCGACCCCTGGCCCGCCCTGCTCGCCCCGCCCCCGCTCCACCGGCGCCACGCCGCCTGGGCCGTGGTGACCACCGGGGACGAGTCCGCCGGCCTGGTCCGGGGCCGCCTCCGCAGCCTGCTGGCCGCCCTGGAGGAAGCCGGCGGCACCCGCCTCCACGCCTGGCCGCACCCCTACCGCACCCCGGACGGCCGCACCCACTTCCCCATCGGCCTCGGCCCCGACCCGCTCCCCCCGGACATCGTCGCCGCAATCGCCACCACCTGGTGCCGCCCCCTCCCCGGCGTCCACCTCCGACACGTCGACGGCGGAACAGTCCCCACCCTCACCCGCTGAACCGGGGGGATGTGTGGGACGTAGACCCACATGACCGCGATTCCCCGTGCTGGACAGGAGTTCCATGTCTCGACCCTCCCCCCAGGCCGTCCGTGGCAGGCCGCGGCAGGGGCTGCGCCGGCTGACGCGCCTGGTGACGGCCTGCGTCGCCGTGGGTGCGGCGCTGCTCGCGCCCGGTTCCGCCGAGGCGGCCGGGAAGCCCAACAGTGCCGCCTTCGACAACCTCGGACCGGCGTCCAAGGCGGACTGGATGAAGAACGTCGCCGGCGGCACCTGGCTGGCGGCGCTGTCCCTGCCCGGCACCCACGACACGCTCGCCGTCCACGGCGGCAGCAGCGTGCAGACCCAGCAGGACTTCGGCGACAGCGGCGCCACCCTGACGGCGCAGTTGGACCGGGGCATCCGTGCCATCGACATCCGGGTCCGCGTCACCGAGGGCAAGTACTTCACGGTCCATCACGGGTCGTTCTACCAGAACGCCAACTTCGACGACGTCCTCGGCAAGGCGCAGGCCTTCCTCGGGCAGCACAGCGGCGAGACGATCGTGATGCGGCTGCGCGCGGAGTGCCCGCTCAGCGGTGGCGGCGGGTTCGACTGCAAGAACGACCCGCCCACGGTCGACAACGCGCAGCGCGAGGCGATCTTCCGGGACTACGTGTCCCGGTACCCGAACCTGTTCTACAGCCCGTCGGTGGTCAAGGGCACGAAGGCGGACGTCCCCCACCTGTCGCAGGTCCGCGGCAAGATCGTGCTGGCCTCCTTCGACGGCCTCGACGGCGACGACTACGGGATCAGGTCCTTCAACGACCACAAGGAGGACCACTACAACGCGCCGGACGTCTCGACGAAGTGGGACTACGTCAGGAAGAACATCGACCAGGCGGTCGCCGACGGCAGCGGCGAGATGTTCGTGACGTACACGTCCGCGTCCACCGCGCCGCTCACCGTCCCCTACGTGTACGCGGGCGGGTACGTGACGGCGGGCAAGTACCCCACACACATTCCGGGCGTCAACTTCAAGTTGATGGACTACCTCGACAACGGCGGGGGCAACGGCCGCCTCGGCGTCGTCATGATGGACTTCCCCGGCTGGTCCCTGGTGGACGACATCATCGCCCGCAACCGGGGGAACGTCGTCGCGGACGGCCACCCGGCCGTCTGGCAGGTCAAGGCCGACAAGACGTACGTCGACACCAAGTACAACCGGTGCATGGTGCGGGGGCCCGAGTTCGACAGTTCCAAGACCGGCGGGCTGGTCACCCAGCGCGCGTGCCAGCCGACGGCGCCCGGCAGCCACCAGTGGGGGGCCGAGCGCCCCACGGCCTACGACGGCAAGGGCTACTACTGGATCAAGGCCTCCAACGGCACGTGCCTGACGGCCCCCTACAACAACGGCACCCCGCCGGGCGCCGGGACCCAGCTGTACTGGTGGGGCTGTGAGACCCGCTGGTTCTCGGGCAGCCAGCTGTGGAACGTCATCCCGACCCCGATCGAGGTCAACGGCCAGCGCACGACGGGGTACAAGTTCATCAACCAGTGGACGGGGCTGTGCCTGTCGGTCGATCCGGCCACCGCCTCCACCTCGGGCGGCAAGGTGACCCAGGACATCTGCCCGAAGTAGCGTCCCCGCACGCCGGTGCCATGACACCCCGGAGCAGGCCACACCTGCCCCGGGGTGTCGTGGCACCGGGAGCAGGCCACCTGCCCCGGATTGGCCCGGGACGGCCCGGAGGACGCGCACTACGCTCGGCCGGAGTCGATCAGTCGATCAACGGAGAGCGCCCATGCACCCCGAACTCGCCGCCGACCTCGCGCGGTTGCCCGAACTCCTGGAGGAGACCCGGCAGCAGGCCGTCGCCTTCCTCGACGGCCTCGACCGTCGCCCCGTCGTCCCGGCACCGCCCGCCCCGACTGAGCCCGCCCCGGCGCGGCCCGTCGAGGCGGGCGGAGGGCTGTCGGCGGCACTGGCGGAGTTCGCCGAGCGGTGGGAGCCCCGGCTGTCGGCGAGCGCCGGGCCCCGGTACTTCGGGTTCGTGACCGGTGGCGCGACCCCGGCGGCGCTGGCGGGCGACTGGCTGACCGCCGCCGTCGACCAGAACTCCAACTCCTCGCTGGACCCGGCCGGTCAGCATCTGGAGCGCGAGACGGTCGGCCTGCTGCGCGGGCTGTTCGGGCTCTCGGCCGCGCACCACGGCACCTTCGTGAGCGGCGCGACCATGTCGAACACCGTCGGGCTGGCGATCGCCCGCGAGTGGCTGGGCGAGCGGCTCGGGGTGGACGTCGCCGAGGACGGGGTCGGTGCGCTGGGCCGGGTCCGGGTGCTGTCGGGCAGCGCGCACTCCTCCGTCTCCAAGGCCCTGTCGGTGCTCGGTCTGGGCCGGACGGCCCTGCGGACGGTGCCCGCCCTGCCCGGGCGGGAGGCGGTCGACCCGGCCGCGCTGGAGCGGGCGCTGGCCGAGGCCGACGGGCCGTGCGTCGTCGTGGCCAACGCGGGCACGGTCAACACCGTCGACTTCGACGACCTGCGGGCGATCGCGGAGCTGCGTGAACGGTACGGGTTCTGGCTGCACGTGGACGCCGCGTTCGGCGCCTTCGCGGCCCTGTCACCGGAGCACGCGGAGCTGGTGGCCGGGCTGGACCTCGCGGACTCGGTCTGCGTCGACCTGCACAAGTGGCTCAACGTGCCCTACGACAGCGCCGTGCAGTTCACCCGCCGCCCCGATCTGCAGGCCAGGGTCTTCCGGAACGCCGCCGCCTACCTCGGCCCTGCCCCGGGCGCCGGCCGGGAGCACCCCGGGGGCGAGCAGCCCGACCTGGTCCACCTCACCCCGGAGAACTCCCACCGCCTGCGCGCCCTGGCCGCGTGGTTCACGCTGCGCGCGTACGGCCGTTCCGGCTACCGCGAGATCGTGGAACGCAATGTCGCGGGCGCCCGGGCGCTCGGCGAGGCGGTCGGAAGGATCGACGGGCTGCGCCTGCTCGCCCCGGTCCGGCTGAACGTCGTCTGCTTCACCCTGGCGACGGATCCCACCCCCGAGCGCCTGGCCGCCCTCGCCGCCGAACTGGCCGACGAGGCCTTCGTCACCCCCACCCGCTACGCCGGCCTGCCCGCCCTGCGAGCGGCGTTCAGCAACTGGCGCACAACCGGGGAGGACGTCCGGCGCACGGCGGAGGCGCTGGCGGAGGCCGTCCGGAAACCGGCGGGCGGCTGACGCCGGGCCGACCCGATACCGCCCGCCACCCCGCTGCCGACCGCCGACCGCCGACCGCCGACCGCCGACCGAGCCCAGGGCGGCACCGGACTCCCCCGTTCAGCTCCGGTCGTGGTCCCCCGTCCCGCCGTCGATCAGCTCCCGCAGGATGTCCAGGTGTCCGGTGTGCCGGGCCGTCTCCGTCGTCATGTGGATCAGCACCCAGCGCAGCGAGACGGTGTTGCCCGACCAGGACGTCCCCACGTCGTCCAGGGCGAGCTCCCGGATCGTCTCGTCCGCGACGGCCCGCGCCCGGGCGTAGAACGCCAGGATGTCGGCCGTCGACTCGTGCGGCTCGACGCGCATGTCGGTCATCTCGTCGGCATCGAGGTCGAACGGCAGCGGCCCGGTGTCCCGACCGAACGTCTCCCGGAACCAGCCGAGTTCGGCACCGCCGAGGTGCTTCACCAGACCCAGCAGGTTCGTCCCCGACGGCGTCATCGGGCGGCGCAACTGCTCGTCGTCCAGACCCTGAAGCTTCCACAGCACGACATCGCGGTGCCGGTCCAGCGCCACGTGAAGGCTTTCCTTCTCCTCACCCGTGAAGGGCACGATTTTGGTCATGCGCGGACCGTAGCAGGAGGCACCGACAGTCCGGCCCGAAGGCCTCCGGGCGGCACCGGACCAGCCCGGGACCAGCCCCGGACCGGGCAACACGCCTGCCGCGCCTTGACCTTCACACCGGCGTGAAGGCCGATGATGCTCCCATGACCGCCACACCTTTCGACCCGTACGCGCTGCTCGCGCAGAGCCGCCTCGGCGTCCTCGCCACCATCAAGGCGGATGGACGGCCCCAGCTCTCCCCCGTCATGCCGTGCTACGACCAGACGGCGAACGCCATCCTGGTCTCGACCCGGGAGGGGCTGGCCAAGACGGCCAACCTGCGCCGGGACCCCCGGGTGAGCCTGGAGGTGACCGGGCCGGACGGGCGCTCCTGGGTCACCGCCGAGGGCGTCGCCGCCCTCACCGGCCCGGGCACCGACCCGGACGGCCCGGAGGTCGACGCGCTGGTCGACTACTACCGCCGGGCCGCCGGGGAGCACCCCGACTGGGCGGAGTACCGCCGGGTGATGGTGTCCGACCGCCGGGTCCTCCTCACCATCCCGGTCGACCACGTGTACGGCACCCACCTCTGAGCCACCCGGTTCGAGCCCGGCCCTGACGCCACTCTGACCCTGCCCGGTTTCGGCCTGCCCGGCTTCGGCCGGTCCGGTGCGGTCCGGTGCAGTCCGGTCCGACGCGGGAACCCGGCCCGGCCACCGTCACAGGGGAGCGGTGGCCGGGCCCGTTCCGTCCTCGGGCGCGCTCACCGCGGCGTCGCGGTGACCACCGTCGCGTCCAGGTCCTCGTTCCGCCCCGCCGCCGCCGTCAGCCCGGCCGCCCGGGCCACCGCGAGGGCCGCGGACACCTGCCGCTCACTGGTCTCGAACAGCAGCGCCCCGCCCGGCGCGAGCCACGCGGACGCCTGCGCGACGACCCTGCGCAGCACGTCCAGGCCGTCCGCACCGCCGTCGAGCGCCGGTCGGGCTTCGTGCAGCCGCGCCTCGGGCGGCAGCAGCGCCAGGTCACCGGTCGGGACGTACGGGACGTTGGCGATCAGGATGTCGATCCGGCCGCGCAGCGCGGCCGGCAGGGCGGCGAACAGGTCGCCCTGGTGCACGTGTGCGCCGGTCCCAACCAGGTTGCGGCGGGCGCAGCGGACGGCGTCGGTGTCGATGTCCGCCGCGTGCAGTTCGACCGGGTGGGCGGCCCCGGCGGCCACGGCGGCGCCCAGCGCGCCGCTGCCGCAGCAGAGGTCGAGCACCACGGCGCCCGGTCCGCGCGGCGGGCCGGTGAGCGCGGTCGCGGCGGCGGCCAGGAACTCGCTGCGCCGGCGCGGGACGAAGACACCGGGGTCGACGGCGATCCGCAGCCCGGCGAACTCGGCCCAGCCGACGACGTGTTCGAGCGGCCGGCCGTCGGCCCGGGCGCGGACCATGGCGGCCAGTTCGGCGGGCGTGGAGGCGGCGGCGAGGAGGATCCGCGCCTCGTCCTCGGCGAAGACACAGCCGGCGGCGCGCAGTCGGGAGACCACGGAGGAACGGAGGGATGTGGAGATGAAGACCGGCAACAGAACCCCTTGGGGAGGACGGGAGGAGGGCGAACGGAGGAGAAGGACTCCGTCAGTGCTCCCGCCAGGGCCGATGCCGCGTCGGCGCGCCCCCGCGCTATCCGCGCGGAGCGTCGCCCGCACGGCCGCGCTCCGGGAGCACCCGCTCGGACATTCCGGTAATGGGTCTCACCTCCCTGAGTCACGGTCATACTCGGTGTCGGCCACCCTACCGCACCGTCACGCCAGGATGATCAACGGATGATCCGGCGGTACCGGGCCCGGAGCGGGCGCCGGGCCCGGAGCGGCCGTCCGGCCCGCACGGCCGCCCGGTCCGCGTCCGACCACCGCCACGCGGACGCCCCCGCCCCTCGGACGGCGGGGCCTTGGCGACCAGGCCGGTTCAGACGGGCCGTGACTCCGGCGGCCGGGTGCGGTAGCCGTCGGCCGTGCCCGGGGGCACCAGGCACGGCAGCAGCCACTCCCAGAGGGCGCCGACCCGGCGGGCCCGCTCCTCGGCCGGGCAACCGTCCGCGAAGACCACCTCCAAGCCGCAGGCCGCCGTCACGACCAGGGTCTCCGGGCCGAGCCCGCCCGCGCGGTCGCGCAGTTCCCCCGCTCGCCGCGCTCCGGCCAGCAGTTCCCGGACGACGCCGGCCCAGACGCTGTGGAAGCCCCGCATGCCGGCGAAGGCCTGCCGAGGACCGGCCGACCCCGCCCCCGCCACACCCACCGCGTCCGCCGCGTCCGCCGCGTCCGCCGCGCCCGCACCCGGCCCCGCCGACGAGGGCTGCGCCTGCCAGCCGCCGTCCTCGCGGCCGAGCCGGAACGCCGCCCGGATCACCGGGTCCGCCCCCAGCGCGTCGACCAGCCAGTACCCGGCGTCGATCAGCCCCTGGAGCGGCGAGGCGGACGCGCGCGGGCCGCCGCAGGCCGACCGCAGCGAGCGCTCGGCCTGCTCGAACACCGCTCTGGCCAGTTCCTCCTTGGAAGCGAAGTGGAAGTAGAGCGCCCCCTTCGTCACTCCTGCCGCCGCGGCGATCTCGCCGAGCGTGGCGCCGGCGTACCCGCAGCGGTCGAACAGTCCCGCCCCCGCCTCCACCAGCCGCCCGCGCGTCCGTTCCGACCTCTCCTGGACCACCCGTCCCACAACCCCTCACAACGACAAGCACGTTCCGACCGGACCTCGGCAGCCACGGGCGGGCGCCGGGTCCTCCCGACCGTCTTCCTCAGCCGACCCGGCTGAACCGGGCCGCCGCGGCCTCCGGCACCGCGGCCGCGACGGCGGGCTCGCGGTCCGCCCGCTCCGGCCCGGCCAGCAGGATGGAGCGCTGCAGCCGGCGCAGTCCGACCGACGGCTCCATGCCCAACTCCCGTACCAGGGTGTTCCGCAACCGCTGGAAGGCCTCCAGGGCTTCGCCTCGTCGGCCGGAGCGGTGCAGGGCGACCATGTACTGGCCGTGCAGGCTCTCGTGGGTGCGGTAGCGGTCGACCAGGACGGTGAGTTCGGCGAGCAGCACGCGGTGTCGGCCGAGGCGCAGGTCGGCGTCGATCCGCTGGTCCAGCGCGCAGAGCCGGGTCTCCTCCAAGCGCCGGGCCTCGACCGCGAGTTGGCCGCCGACGGGGACGTCGGCGAAGGCCGGTCCGCGCCACAGCGCGAGCGCTTCGCCGAGCATCCGGGCGGCCAGCGGGTGGTCCTCGGCGTCCATCGCCCGGTAGCCCGTGCCGGCCAGCCGCTCGAACTCCCGGATGTCCGTCATCCCGCCGCCGCTGTTCAGCATGTAGCCGCCGGGCGAGGTGACCAGGACGTCCTTGGCGCAGGACACCCCCGCCGTCGCACCGGCCTGGGCCAGCGCCCGGTCGATCAGGTCGCGCAGTTGGAGGACGTACGTCTGCACGGTGGTGCGCGCACTGCGCGGCGGCCTCCCGGACCACAGCTCGTCGGCCAGCACCCCCGCCGGGACCACCTGGTCCGCACGGAGCGCCAGCACCCCTAACACCTGACGCGGTTTCGGTGCCGACGGCACCACCGACACTCCGCACACCCGGACGTCCAACGCCCCGAGCACCCGAATTTCCACGATGACCACCCCAATCACACGGAACGCCGCAGGCTCTTCCGCCGCGGCCGGCACCCGGGTCGACACCCCAGGGGGCAACTGACTCCAGTGAAAAACAGGACGCGCGGTTTGTCAATACAAAACCGAACGTGCTGTTTGTTTTCAGGAGGGGTGGTCGAAGAACTGTGCGAATCTGCCCGGTGACCCCACGTGTCGGAGGCCGGGCAAACCAAAGGCGGCGCTGGACCCCCATGGTCCCACCGCCGCCACTACGCCCCCGCCGCCCGACCGGCCTCCCGCGCCCGGGAGGCCCGCTGAGCCCTCGTCAGCCCACGCCGACCCCCGCCTGCGCCCCGACCGGCGCCTCGCCGCCCACCCCCCCACCGGACGCACCGGACGCACCGGACGCGTCATCCGCGCCTCCCGCACCCTCCTCCGCCGCCCGGACCGCCGCGACCTCGGCGACCACCTGGGCGCCCCGGTCCGGCCCCATCCGCAGCGAACCGAGCACACCCGGAACAGCAATGCTCGGCATCAGGTGCTGGAACAGTCCGGACACCCGCAGCTCCAGGTCCGCCCGCCCGGAGAGCTTCTGGGACTGGATCTGAACTCCCGTCCAGGCAGCGGTGATCAGCCACGCGGTATCCGCGGGGACGACGTGCGGCAGCAGCTCGCCGCGCTCGCCGGCCGCCAGCAGCAGGGCCTCCATCCGGCCGATCCAGCCGGGAATGGCACCGCCGCCGATGTCGTCGAACACGTCCTGGCCGAGCGAGAGCCGGGCCCCCGCGCTCAGCAGCGGGTCACGCGGCATCAGGTGCGCGACCACCATCCCGGTGTCCACGAACTCCTGGAGCTTGCAACTCCGCTCGGGAACCCCGTCCTGGGCGAACTGTTCCTCGACCACGCCCTGCGCGAGATCCCGCTTCGACGCGAAATGGAAATACACCGCGCCCCGCGTCACCCCGGCCCGGGAGACCACCTCGCCGATGGTCGCGCCCTCGTACCCGAACTCGTCGAAGACCGACGCCGCCGCCTCCAGGATCAGCCGACGCGTCCGGAGCGCCCGCTCCTGCCGTACCACCGCAACCACCCCGCCCTGAGATCCCGGAAAACAAAACCAAACACCCCGTATCTTAGCTGCGCCCCACCCACAGCCGACAAGACGATGTCGGTTAATCCCCCCAACCGTTCCCCCTTCTCCACAACCCACCAGGCCCCACCGGGCGGGTCATCCCCAGGCATCCCGCCTGCCCCGGCCGTGAGTGCTTCGCCGAGGAACCACCCCCTCCAGCAGAAACCGAACGATCGGTTTCTTTGGCGTGCTTATGCCTCCGCGCCGTCCTCCTCCTCGCGGCCTTCCTCGCAGCCTCCTCGCGCGGCCCGACCGCAACCACCGCCACCGCTCGCGGCGCCGTCGATCCCGGCATCGTCCGAACATGATCGGCCGTACGATCGAAGAAGTCGTACACGGGGGGAAACGTGAAGCTCGACACACTCCGGCGCCATGCCGCCATCTCCACGGCCACCGGACTGGCACTCGCCACCCTGGCCTCCTGCGGCACCGCCGCCCGGACCGGCCCCGCAAGCTCCGCCACCATCCCGGCGGACGCGGTCCAACTCCCGCTCGCACAGCGGGTCTCGGCCGGCCTGGCACGGATCCGCCACACCTCGGACAACCCGCCCGGGGACCAGTGGACCCACTACAAGGACGCGAGCGGCACCATCTGGTACTTCTGGCCCCTCCCCGACGGACGGTACTGCTTCGGGAAGGAGTTCCGGCTCGGCGACCAGGACATCCGGGAGGTCGGCTGCAGCAGCGACCCGCTCCCGGACGACGGCGGGCCCGCGGTGAAGGCGCTGCACGGCCCGGCCAGCACGGACCACGGCGGCTGGGTCAGCTTCCTCTACGCGGACCAGGAGGAGGTCCAGGACGTCAGCTGCGGCGACGCCCGGCTCACCGCCACCCGCATCGGCACCTTCCCCGGCCCCCTCGGACCGCGCGTCCTCTACGCCGTCCCCACCCCGTGGGCCGTACTGGGCGTGCTGCACGCCCGGGTCCGCCACGCGGACGGCACCATCGCCCCCGACCAGGTGAAGTTCCCGGACGGCAACGGGTCCGCCCACGTCTCGAGCGAGCGCGTCTGCACGTGAGAAGTCGGCCGAGCCGACTTCTCACTCCGGCCGGTCGGGGCCTTCGGGCCCCCGTGGCGCCTCAGGTCGCCCAGGGCAGCCGCAGCGCCTCGATCTCCGGGTCGTTCAGCAGGGCTTCGACCAGGGCCGGCGGCCCGGCCACCTTGGTGGCCCAGAGGTCGCAGTCGGTGCACAGGACCCATGAGCCGTCGGCGGCCCAGAGGGTGGAGGGGCTGAAGTCGGCGTCCCCGGTGTCGTAGAGGAGCCCGGCGTCGCCCAGGCGGCCGGCACGCACATGGCGGTTGTCGAAGTCGTCGGCCCCGAGCATCAGCGGGTTGTAGTAGGCGAAGCAGCGGGTGTCCGGGCCACCCGGACAGGACGCGGCGAGGACCGCGAGCAGACGCTCCCAGGTCTCCCGGTCGAGGCTCCCCTCCGTGGGCGGGACGATGCCGAGCGGCCAGCTGCCGTTCTTCTTCACCGACGGGAAGCAAGGGCCCCCGGGCGAACAGCACGACCCGGGGCCGGTGGACGATCGAAGATCATCTGGCAGTAGGCTGCTGCCGCAACACGACGCGAAGGGGACCTCAGTGGCGCGGGTTGCGGTGATCGGTGGCGGTATCAGTGGGCTGGGAACGGCGCTCATGCTCGGACGGCGGGGCCACCCGGTCACCCTGTTCGAACAGGACGCGCGGGAGGTCGGCGAGGACCTGGACCAGGACTTCTTCCGCTGGCACCGGCCCCGGGTCCCGCAGGCCGCCCAGCCCCACTCGTTCCTCGCCCCCGTGCGCACGGTACTGCGGGCCGAGGCCCCGGACGTCTACGCGGACCTGCTGGCACGCGGAGCCCGGGAGTACCACGACTTCGACTGGTTCGGCGAGCATCCCGCGCACCGGGCGGGCGACGAGGAACTGGTGACCCTGCGCACCCGGCGCATCGCGCTGGAGGCCGCACTGGCCGCGGCCGTGCGGCGGGAGCCCACCGTCGAGGTGCGACAGGGCAGCCGGGTGGACGCCCTCGTCTTCGAGACCCCCGAAGCCGACGAGGCCGCCGGGGCCGCCGGGCCCGCCGGGGCGCGCGGAGCCCAGACGTCCGCCGGGGAAGGCCGCCCCGCCCGGGTCACCGGTGTGCGGACGGGGACGGAGACGCACCGGGCGGACCTCGTCGTCGACGCGTCCGGTCGCCGCTCGCCCGTTCCCGGCTGGCTGGTCGCGGCCGGCTGCCGCCCGCCCGTGGTGGAGAGCCACCGCACCGGGATCGCCTACCTGTGCCGCTGGTACCGGCTGCGCGCCGACGGCCCGCGCAACCCCGGGAAGGTGCAGAACGGTTCGGCCGCGCCGTTCGCGATGGCCGGCGTCTTCCCCTCGGACAACGACACCTTCGCGGTGAGCATGGTGCTCTCCACGGGCGATCCGACCCGTGCCGCGCTCGTCGACCCGGCCGTGTTCGAGGCCGTCGCCCGCAGCTTCCCCGCGACCGCCGCCTGGCTCGGCCTGGACCCCGAACCGCTGTCGGACGTCCTGCCGATGGCCGGTCTGGACAACAGCTGGACCTCCCTCGTCGACGATGCCGGACTCGTCGTCACCGGCCTGGTCAACGCCGGGGACAGCCTCGTCCACACCAACCCGACCCTGGGCCACGGCGTGGCGCTCGGCCTGCTCGCCGGCCGCCACCTCGCCGGCCGTGTCGACCGGATCGCGGCGGACCCGACGGAGTACCACGCCTGGACGGTACGGGACCTCCGCCCGTGGTTCGACGCGCAGGTGACGGCCGACCGCACCAACGGGCAGCGCCTCGCCGAGGCTTCGCCGATCTCGGACCGGCGGGCCGCCGCCCTGGCCGCCTGCGCCTTCGAGGATCCCGTCGTCATGCGGGCCCGGGCCCAGGTCCGCCACCTCGTGCGGTCGCCCCAGGAGGCCTACGGCAGTGACGAGGTGGACCGGCACGTCACCGCCTGGTTGGCCGCCCGCCCGGACTTCGCACCTCGGCACGACGGCCCGACCCGGGACCAGTGGGACGCGCTGATACCGGCCTGAGCCGGAACGGGCGCCCCGGGACGCCACCCGGGGCGCCCGTTCGGACACCAGAGGGATCCACAACCAATCGGTTGAATACGCGGGCGGAGCGGCGTAGCGTTGTCCTCAACCAATCGGTTGAGGATGAACAGGGGTGCGCGGTGGCCGTCGACCAGCTGTCCAGGGCGTTCGTCGCACTGGGCGATCCGACCCGGCGGGACATCGTGGCCCGGCTGTCGGTCCGGGACGCGACCGTCGGCGAGTTGGCCGAGTCCTACGCGATGTCCATGCAGGCCGTGTCCAAGCACCTGAAGGTGCTGGAGGAGGCCGGGCTGGTGAGTCGCAGCCGGGACGGGCAACGCCGGCCGTGCCACCTGGAGCCGCAGGTGTTCGACTTGATGACGAGCTGGATCGAACAGTACCGACGCCAGGCCGAGGAGCGGTTCGGCCGCCTCGACGCCCTGCTCGCGGACATGGCCGTCACCGAGGGCGACTCCGAGCCCACGCCCCCGAACGGGCCCACAGACGAGCCCGGGCCCCGATCCGATCCCGATACCGACTCCTGATCCGAATCCGAATCCGAATCCGACGAAGGAGACCCGTCATGACCTCCACCACTGGCCACGAGACCCGGATCGAGGCGGACCCGCAGCTGCCCACCATCCGGATCGTCCGCGAGTTCGACGCCCCGCAGGAGCGGGTGTTCCGGGCCTGGATCGAGCCCGAGCTGGTCGCCCGCTGGCTCGGCCCGGACGACCTCGACATGAAGATCGACACCTGGGAGGCCCGCACCGGCGGGCACTACCGCTACTCGATGCACCGCGAGGGCCAGGAGGTCGCCGCCTTCTACGGCTCCTTCCACGAGGTCCGTCCAGCCACCCGGCTCGTGCAGACCTTCACGTTCGAGGGCGTGCCGGACGGCGTCTCGCTGGACACCGCGACCTTCGAACCCGCCGGGGAGGGCCGCACCCGCGTCACCGTGCTGTCCGTGGTCGACAGCCTGACGGCGCGGGACGCCATCCTCGCCAGCGGCATGGAACACGGCGTGGTCGACGGCTACCGGAAGCTGGACGCCCTGCTCGCCGGCTCCTGAGCCGCCGGGCGCACCGACCCGACGACCCGACGACCCGACGACCCGACGACCGAGCGTGCGGACGACAGGAACGCCGTCCGACGGCCGGACGCTTCCACGACCGTTCAGGGCAGCACGGCCACCGCCTCCACCTCCACCAGCTGGTCGTGGTACCCGAGCACCGAGACCCCGAGCAGGGTGCTGGGCGCGTCGTGCTCCCCCATGTACGCGCGGTACACCTTCCACACCTTCACCAGATCGGCCTGGTCGCCGGAGGCCACGTACACGGTGGTGCGAGCGATGTCGGTGAGCCCGGCGCCCGCGTCCTCCAGGACCGTCATCAGATTGCGCATCACCTGATGGGCCTGCCCCTCGAAGTCGCCGACGGAGACCGTCCTCCCCTCCTCGTCGAGCGGGCAGGCTCCGGCCAGCCAGAGCGAGCGCGCCGGGGCGTCGACCACCGCGCCGTAGGCGTAGTCGACGGCGCTTGTCAGCCGCGTGGAGCGGACCAGCTTGACGGCACTGACTGCACTGACTGCACTGCTCACGAAGTCCTCCGACTGCCCGACCGAACGTTCGCGCCCATCGTTGGCGCCACCTGAACACCCGTCAAACGATTTACCGGCGAACTTCCCGCCGTTCCAAGGCCCGTGCGTCCGCGATTCACCATTGCGGGTGATGGCGGACGGCCCCACCGGACCGGAATCCTGGTGCCCGTCCGCACGTCTCCACCGCGTACGCCGCATCCACCGCCAGGGAGCCGCCCCATGGAACCCCGACCGTCCGACCGCGACCGCGACCGCGACCAGGACTCCGGCCTCGGGCGCCGACGCGTGCTCGGCCTGGCGCTCGGCGCGGGCCTGGTCCCGGCGCTCGCCCCGGCGGCCCCCGCGACCGCCGCCGTACCGGCCGCCGGACCCGCCTCGCCGACCGCAGCCGCACTGGGCCGCCGGGTAGCCGCCGTGGCCGCGGCCCAGATCGGCGTGCCGTACGCCTGGGGCGGCGGCGACCGCCTGGGCGCGGGCCTCGGCTTCTGCGACGAGGAGAACGGCTACCTCGACGGCGTCTGCCTGGGCGAGACCACGGTCGGCTTCGACTGCAGCGGCCTGTCGCTCTACTGCTGGTACCGGGCCAGCCACGGCACCGTCGAGCTGGGGCACTACACCGTCGCCCAGTTCAACCGCAGCGCGCCGGTGGAGCGCGACGCCCTCGCGCCCGGCGACCTGCTGTTCTTCTCGCGCCCGGACGCGCCCCTGCACCACGTCGGGATCCACGTCGGCGACGGCGCGATGATCCACGCCGAGCGCACCGGGACGCTGGTGGCACGCGTGGACCACGTGCTCGACATCCCGCGCTGGGCGGGCGAGTTCGCCGGCGCCCGCCGCCCCGGGGCACCCACCGCCTGAGCCCCGGCCCCGAGTCCGGCCCGAGATCCGACCCCGGGTCCGGCCCCAGGTTCGGCCCCGAGTCCCGCCCGAGGCCCCACGCGGGCGCCCCGCCCCCGGTCACGGGCCGCCGTGCCGCTCCCCCAGCCCCCGGTGGAGCCGCAGCAGCATCCCCTGCAACACCTGCCGCTCCCCCGCGTCCAGCGGGGCGAGCACCTCGTCCTGTACCACCCGTGCCTGCGCGTCCAGTTCGGCGAGCAGCTGCCGCCCGGCACCGGTGATCGAGACCGAGACGCGCCGCCGGTCGGCCGGGTCCCTGGCGCGCTCGACGTACCCGGCGGCGGAGAGCTGGTCGGCGACCTTGGCCAGGTCGCTCGGGTCGATGCCCAGCCGCCGGACCAGGTCCCGCTGGGCCTGCGGGCCGGAGTCGGCGAGCGTGGCCAGCACCGCCATGTCCCAGAGCCGCAGGCCGCGTTCGGCCAGCCGCTCGGCGAGCCGGACGCGTGCCGCCCGGCCGACCCGGGAGAGCAGGAAGGTACTCAGGTCGAGCAGGGTCGGCGGAAACTCGGAGGTCATGGCAGCAGTCTAGGGTCTGTCCCTATAGTGGGTGAAGACCCACTAATAGCAAGCCCGACCGACCCCAGGAGTTCGACCGTGGACGCCCTGTACCCTCGCCTGCTCGTCACCCGCTTCGCCGACTGCTTCGCCTTCTACGGCGCGGTCCTCCCGCCGCTCACCGGCGCCGCCCTGGTCAAGGGCGCACCCGAGGGCCCGTACGCCAACTGGGACGTCGCCGACCAGGCCGTCCTGGTGCTCTACGACCGCTCCGCGATGGCCGCCGCCCTCGCCACCGCCGACCTGCCCGCCCGCCCTGCCGCACCCGCGCAGGACAGCGCGATGCTGGTCTTCCGGGTGGACGACGTGGACGCCGCCCTCGCCCTCTGCCTGCGCCACGGCGGCACCCCGGCCGTCGGGGCGACCGACCGGCCGGAGTGGGGCCCCGGCCTCCGCAGCGCCCATCTGCGCGACCCGGACGGCCACCTGATCGAGCTGCAGTCGTACTGACGGGCCCCGGCGGGCCGGGCCGGTCCGACCAGGTCCGGCCCGCCCGGCCGCCCGACCGCCCGCTCAGCCTTCGGCGCCCTCCGCCCACAGCTCGGCGCCGCACCCGGCCACCAGCGCCCCGATCCGCGCCCACGCCTCCTCGGCGGGCAGCGGCTCCGGCCGCCGGCCGTCCCGCAGGCGCAGCGCGACCCGGCCGTCCACGGCCTCCCTGGCCCCGATGACCGCCTGGTACGGCACCAGCCGGGCCTGCCGGATGCGCGCGCCCAGGGTCCCGTGCTCGGACCCGGCGACCTCGGCGCGCAGGCCGAGGTCGAGGCAGCGCTGCCGGAACCGTTCGGCCTGCGGCAGTTCGGCGTCGGAGACCGGCAGCAGCACCACCTGGACGGGGGCGAGCCAGGCCGGGAACGCGCCGCCGTACAGCTCGATCAGGTGGGCGACCACGCGCTCGACGCTGCCGATCACGCTGCGGTGGACCATCACCGGGCGGTGCTTGGCCCCGTCGGGGCCGATGTAGTGCAGATCGAACCGCTCGGGCTGGTGGAAGTCGATCTGGACGGTGGAGAGGGTGAATTCGCGCCCGGCGCCGTCGGCGATCTGCACGTCGATCTTCGGGCCGTAGAACGCGGCCTCGCCCTCCGCCGCCTCGAACGGCACCCCGGAGCGCTCCAGTACACCGGTGAGCAGGGCGGTGGCCCGCTCCCAGAGCGCCGGGTCCGCCACGTACTTGCCGCCGGCGCCGGGCAGCGAGAGGCGGTAGCGGACCGGCACGATGCCGAGCGCCCGGTGCGCCTCGCGGATCAGTTCGAGTGCGGCGACGGCCTCGTCGGCGGCCTGCTCCGGGGTGCAGAACACGTGGGCGTCGTTCAGCTGGATGGCCCGGACCCTGGTCAGCCCGCCCAGCACCCCGGACAGCTCGGAGCGGTACATGCCGCCCAACTCGGCCATCCGCAGCGGAAGTTCCCGGTAGCTGTGGGAGCGGGAGCGGAAGATCAGGGCGTGGTGCGGACACAGGCTGGGGCGCAGCACCATCTCCTCCGAGCCCAGTTTCATGGGTGGGAACATGTCCTCGCGGTAGTGCGCCCAGTGGCCGGAGATCTCGTACAGCTCGCGCTTGCCGAGCACCGGGGAGTAGACGTGCCGGTAGCCGGCCCGGCGCTCGCGGTCCCGGATGAACTCCTCCAGGGTGTGCCGGATCGCGGCGCCGGCGGGCAGCCAGTACGGCAGGCCGGAGCCCATCAGCGGGTCGGTGTCGAACAGGTCGAGTTCACGGCCGAGCTTGCGGTGGTCGTTCACGGGCTGTGCGTGCGACAGGCTGCCGTGCAGGAGGTGGTCGTTCATGGGGTGGTCTCCACTCTGGCGGGGCTCGGGGCGAGTGGAGCCGGGAACGACGAAGCCCCGGGGCACTCGGCCCCGGGGCTTCGGACTAGGTCAGCAGTCAGCGCACCGGGACTCTCTCCGGCGTCGTCGTGGCGAGTGCAGCGCGCTTCATGGCATCAACGGTAGCAGTTCGGCCGACGAGTGCAAGATCTTTCCGAGCCCCGCCGCCCCGCCGCCTCGCCGTCCCGCTGCCTCGGCACCCGCACGCCTCAGTACAGGACGAGGCACCCGCGTGCCCCGAGCGCGGACACCAGTCGCGCCGACGGTCGGACCTCGTTCCAGCGCAGGTCGAGCTTCTCCAGGGCCGGCAGCGCGCCCGGCTCGGCCGCCCAGTCCGGCAGTTCGGTGATCCGGTTGCCCCGCAGGTCGAGGCGGCGCAGCTTCGGAAGTCCGGCGAGCGCGGCCGGGATCCCGGTGAGGACGTTCTCCCTGAGTTCCAGCTCGCGCAGTTCGGTGAGCCCGCGGACGGAGTCCGGCAGGCCGGTCAACTCGTTGCCGCGAAGCCAGAGTTCGCGCAGCGACCGGAGCCGTCCGAGCTCCTCGGGCAGCGATCCGAGCCGGTTGCGCTGGGCCCGGAGTTCGACCAGGGAGGCCATCTCCCCGATGGTGGCGGGGAGTTCGCCGAGCAGGTTGTCGCCGATGTTGAGGTAGCGCAGCGCGGTGAGCCGCCCGAGGGTGTCCGGCAGGGCGGTGAGCTCGTTGTCGTGCAGGTAGAGGAAGTCGCGGAGCGCGGTGAGGCCGCCCAGCTCGGCGGGCAGCTCAGCGAGCTCGTTGTGCCCGAGGTCGAGGGTGCGCAGCCGGGTCAACCGTCCGATGTCCGGGGACAGTTCGCAGATCCCGGTCTCGGCGAGGATGAGTACGGTCAGGTCGGTGCGGTCCCACACCCCCTCCGGCACCGCGCCGAGCGGCTGCCGCCAGAGGTTCAGCGTCACGTCGGTCACGGGTGTCCTCCTGGGGCCGGCGGGGTCGGGAACGGCCCGTCCGCCACGCGGTGGAGCGGGCCGTCCGGGAACCCGGTGAGGGTACCGCAGGCCATCCCGGCCGGACGGGGACGGGCCGCGGCGGCGGTGACACCCCCGACGGGGTCAGTGAGGTACCCCGCCGGGGAGACCTTCGGGAGAGGTGGTCACCGGCCTCCGCAGAAGGCCTGCTCCAGGAAGCCGCCCTCCGCCACCATCTGCGCCTCGATCTGCGGCAGGTAGCCCCGCGTGGTGACGGACATCGCGACCTGCCGGTCACCCGAGCTCCACAGCTGCGAGCTGTAGCCGGGCACCCCGCCGTCGTGCCCGTAGACCGGTCCGCAGGACAGCTGCCAGCGGGCCAGCCCCAGCCCGTAGCTCAGGCCCGTGGGCTTCCCCTCCCCCTCGATCGGGATCGTCGTGGTCATCTCCTTCATCAGCTTCGGCGGGAGCAGGCGGCCGCCGACCAGCGCCTTCTCGAAGCGGTCCAGGTCGCCCAGGGTGGAGACCAGCTCGCCCGCCGAGTTCGCCCAGGTGACACTCGCCACCGTGACGTCCCGGTCGCTGCGGTCCGCCGGGCCGGGGCCTTCGGCGACCGTCCAGTAGCCGTGCGCGTGCGGGCCCTTGATGTCGGTCGCCGTCCCGGGGAAGTACGTCTCGGTCAGGCCGAGCGGGCGCAGGATGCGCGCGGTGGCCTCCTGCGCGTAGCCGTGCCCGGTGACCCGTTCGATGACCATGCCGAGCAGGGTGTAGTTGACGTTGGAGTAGCTGAACCTGGTGCCCGGCGGGAAGTTCGGCGCGTGCGCCACCGAGGCGGCCACCACCTGGGCCGGGGTGATCGACCTGGTCAGGCCCCCCTGGTCCAGCCAGTTCCGGATGGCCGCCGGGTCGGTCAGGTCGGGGAAGACCCCGCCCTTCTCGTTGGTCGGGTCCCAGAGGCCGGAGCTGTGGTTGAGCAGCTGCCGGAGGGTGATGCCGGCGCCGTTCGGGACCACGCCCGGCAGGTGGCGCTCCACCGGGTCGTCCAGGCCGATCCGGCCCTCCCCCACCAGCTGGAGCACGGTGGTGGCGGTGAACATCTTGGTGATGCTGCCGGCCCGGAACCGGCCGTCCGTGCGGACCGGCGCGCCGGTGGCCAGGTCGGAGACGCCCGATCCGCCGCGCCACACCCCGGTGCCGTCCCGCACCTCCGCGATCGCCGAGACCGCGCCCGCCCCGGTCACCGCGCGCAGCGCCGCCGTCCGGCGGTCGGCACGGTCCGCGGCCTCCCACTGCCCGGCGGACGGCTGCCCGACGGACCGTTCGGCGGCGCCCGCCGAGGCGACCGGTGCGGCCAGTGCCAGGCAGACCGCCGCCGCCAGCGCGGCGGAAGCCGTCCGACCTGCCGCGCGCGCCCTGCTCCGCCCGCCGCGTTCCCCACCCTGTGCCATGCGTCTCCACCCTCACCTGGGGCGAGCGCTGCCTCGCCCTCGGTGCCCAGCCTCGCCGCCGCACGGACGATCGGTCATCCGCCGCCGGGAGGAACCGGTCGTACACCGGTCAAAGGAGGGCCTACGCCGAAAGGCGGAGGCCCTCCGGCGAACGGCGGCGCTGCCGCACCGCGGGTCCCGCGCTACCGCACCGGGGTCGGACGGACCGGGTGCTTGCTCATGATGGAGACCCTGTTGAAGGAGTTGATGGCGATCGCCACCCAGAGCACCGCGGAGATCTCCGCCTCGCTCAGTACCTCGCGCGCGACGCGGTACGCGGCCTCCTGGGCGCCCGCGTCGGACGGGTGGGTGGTCGCCTCGGCGAGCGCGAGCGCGGCGCGCTCCCTCGGGTCGAACAGCTCGGTGTCGCGCCACGCCGCGAGCACCCCCAGCCGCTGCGTCGTCTCGCCCTCGCGCAGCGCGGCCCTGGTGTGCACGTTCAGGCAGTAGGCGCAGCCGTTGACCTGCGACACCCGGAGGTTGACCAGTTCCACGAGCCGCCGGTCCAGCCCGGCGTCCGCCGCGGCCTCGCCCGCCGCCTCGGCGGCCGCGAGCAGTGCCTTGTACGCCTTCGGGTCCTGCTTGTCGATGAACACCCGCCGGTCCGTCGGGACCACCGTCACGTCACTCACCTGAACTCCTTAGGCTGATCGCTGTCGCCCGTCACTCTGCCATGGCATAATAGTTGAATGTAGAACTACTTTCCACCCGGGAGGGACCCACCGTGAGCACCGCCGAGACCGACCGCATCGAGCAGCCCGCCGCCGACCCGCGGGTGGAGGTGCTGCCCCCGCGCGACGTCCCGCTCGGCGGCCCGCGCGCGATGACCGTACGCCGGACGCTCCCCCAGCGCTCCCGCACCCTGATCGGCGCCTGGTGCTTCGTGGACCACTACGGCCCCGACGACATCGCCCGCACCGGCGGCATGGACGTCGCCCCGCACCCGCACACCGGACTGCAGACGGTCAGCTGGCTGTTCACCGGCGAGATCGAGCACCGGGACAGCCTCGGCGTCCACGCGTACGTCCGGCCGGGCGAGGTGAACCTGATGACCTCCGGCCACGGCATCGCCCACTCCGAGGTGTCCACCCCGGCCACCACCACCCTGCACGGCGTACAGCTGTGGGTCGCCCTGCCCGAGGAACACCGGCACACCGGCCGCGACTTCCACCACCACGCGCCCGCCCCGGTCACCCTCGACGGCGGCGAGGCCCGGGTCTTCCTCGGCTCCCTGGCCGGAGACACCTCCCCCGTCCCCACCTTCACCCCGCTGCTCGGCGCCGAACTCACCCTCCGGCCGCACGCCACCGTCACCCTCGACGTCGACCCGGCCTTCGAGCACGGTCTCCTGGTCGACCGCGGCGAACTCAGCCTCGACGGCGCCCCCCTGCGGCCCGCCGACCTCGGCTACGCGGCCCCCGGCCGGCACACCCTCACCCTCACCAACACCGGCGCCACCGACGCCCGGACGATCCTGCTCGGCGGCACGCCCTTCGAGGAGCAGATCGTCATGTGGTGGAACTTCATCGGGCGCTCCCACGAGGACATCGTCCACGCCCGGGACGAGTGGCAGGCCGCCGCCGACCGCTTCGGCGAGGTCCAGGGCTACCCGGGCGACCGCCTCCCCGCCCCCGAACTCCCCGGCACCCCCCTCAAGCCCCGCGGCCGCACCCGCTGACCTGCGCGTTACGCAATCGGGGGTGCGGCAACCAGGTCCACCGCACCCCCGAGCCGGAGCCGCCCCGCGCTCACCCCGAAACGCTCCTGCCGGCCATACCCGTGGCCGGGGGACCAGCGACAACAACCTTTCATCTCATCACATCTATGGTTCGAAAGGGCTTCACCCGCGAAAGTGGTGCCCTGAGCATGGCCCCGCGCCTACCGTCTGCTCCGTCGTCAAGATCTTGGTCGAAGGGTGGGGAAGGCGCGTGCGCAGCAGAATCGATGCGGACCGGCGGCTGCTGGTCAGTGTGTTCGGACCGCAGGAGGCGCGTGAGGCGGTGCTCGGCGGCGCGCGGATCATCGACAGCGAGGACCCGCGCAGTGCGCTCGGCACGATCAAGCCGAGGCGCATCATGGACATCGCCGACGCCGTGCTCGCCACCCGCCGGGACCTGCCCGTGCAGTTGAGCACCAACATCGGCGAGGACCAGCTCCTGTACCGGCGCGCCGCGGGCGGGCTGGCGATCGGCAAGTCCCCGTACGAGATGGTCGGCAAGGCCGCCCAGGCGGCGCTCGGCGTCGCGGTGTCGATGGGTACCGCCGTCCACCCGTGCCCGATCGTGAAGGTCGGCCTCGACGGCATGGGCGTCGGCCGACTCACCGACGTCCTGGGCGAGATCACCGCCACGCTGCGACGCGCCGACGGGCTCGGGCGCACCCGCGTCATGTCCGTGCTGTTCGCCCAGGACCTGGACCTGTGGGACGCCCGCAAGACCCTGCCCCAGGTGCGCCGCGCCCTGGTCGGCCTGCGCGAGTACGACCCGGCCGCGCCCGACGCACCGGACGCCTTCGACCTGGCGGAGCACGCGGACGCCCTGCTCGGCGACGACGGACGCCCGCTCTTCCCCGACCGGCGTCCCGACGAGGCCGAGCTGAAGGCCTGCGGCGCCCTGCCGGCCGCGGCACGCGGCACCCATGTCACCGTCAACGAGCCCTTCCCGCACGCCGATCACGGCCTGACCCGGCGCCGCCGCACCGACACCGAGGCGATCCGCGCCATGGTCGAGGCCGGCGCCGCCGCCGGGGCGGACGCCATCATGATCGACACCAGCATCCTGCTGAAGGTCGCCCGCATCGGCCTGATCTCCACCGCGCGCAGCGACGAACTCGTCGACCTGGACGCCCACGACACCGACGCCCACGGCCTGCCCCGTACCGGCATCCTGTCCCTGGAGGAGATCCGCTTCTTCGTCGACCTGTGCCACGCCCGCGGCCTGGAGGCCAACCTCGCCGGCTCCGTCCAGAGCCACCAGGCCCAGCAGATCTGGCGCCTGGTCCCCGACCTCGACCAGCTCTCCGCCCGCGGTGGCGTCGTCGCCCTCGCCCATGACCCCCACCACGGCACCGGCGCCGCCACCCGCCACGACCGCGTCGTACGCCGCGCCCTGGTCGCCGGGATCATCCCGCCCGAGCAGGGCGGATACCTGGTCGTGCCCGAGCACATGACCCGCTCGCCGAAGTTCCGCACCGACCTGGACGAACTGCTCACCCGCCACCCGGACCTCCACGTCCACGTCCACGTCGCGGACCACTACGGTGCCTTGTCCGCCCTGGACCGAACGGCCCCGGATACGCCCTGACACCGACGCCCCACTCGGGCTCCCCGAACGGCCCGGGCGAGCCGGGTCTCGTCCAGGTCCGACAGCCCGGTGCTTCCCTGCGCACCCTGCCCGGCTGCAAGAACACAGCAGCGCGGGAGGACGGGGCACGATACGTCAGCCGGCCTGCCGGATGGGAGGGTTGGCCACAGCCGCGCGGGATCGGGCGAACCGGCCGGTGGTCTGCCTCAGCCGTCACAACGAGGGCGAGTGCCTGGGCATCCGGAAGCAGAACCCGAACGACAGCGGCGAAGGACTGGGCGACGGCGCCGACTTCAACGCCTTCGACTGCACCGGGTGGATCTACGGCAACCAGATCTTCCACTTCCTGTACCCCACGCCCGGCTCCGACCAGGTGGTGTTCCAGATCGGGCACATTCGCCGTGGCCGGCTGTCACAACGGAGGTCGCCGCCTGCCAGACTGGTATGCAGGACCGGTCAGGGGCGGATGGCCACGGCGGCCAGGCACGATGCCTCGGCGTCGCTGACCTGTGTGGTGTCCGGTCCGGGGCGCCAGCGGGGGGTGGAGGTGATGCCGGGTTCGAGGATGTCCCAGCCGGTGAAGAACCGGGCGAACTCGTCGTGGGGGCGGGCGCGGACCGGGTTGCCGTTGTCGCGGTAGACCTCCTCTATCCGGGCCGCGTCCCGGGGAGCGAAGTCGGGAGTGAAGTGACTGATCACAAGGGCGGAACCGCGGGCCGGCAGTGCGCTCTTGAGGGTTTCGGCGATCTTGTGGGCGCCGGCGGGGACGAAGTGGAGCAGGGCGACGAGGCTCAGGGCGATCGGCCGGGTGAAGTCGAGGACGCCGGTGTCGCGGACCGCGTCCAGGAGCGCGTCGGGGTCGTGGACGTCGCCCTGGACGTAGGCGGTGCGCCCTTCAGGGGTGCTGCGCAGGAGGGCCTGGGCGTGCGTGAGGACGATGGGGTCGTTGTCGGCGTAGACGACCCTGGCCTGCGGTTCTATGCGCTGGGCGATCTCGTGGAGGTTGGGCGAGGTCGGGATGCCGGTGCCGATGTCGAGGAACTGGGCGATGCCGCTCTGGGCGAGTGCCCGGGTGGCGCGATGCATGAACGTCCGGTTGGCGCGGGCCGCGGACCGGGCTTGAGGGAAGACGGCGAGGGCGTGGCCGGCGGCTTCCCGGTCGGCGGGGAAGTTGGTCGTGCCGTCGAGGAAGTAGTCGTAGATTCGCGCGGAGTGCGGGCGGTGGATGGCGAGGTTGACCTCGACGTCCGACGAAGTGGCGGTGTCGTCGTGCTGCTCGGCTGCCATGCGTTCCCCCTGCGTCGGCTGTTGTCAAGCCCGCGGGCCGGTTGATGCCACGGGCGCCGTGGCGCGGCGTGGCGAACCCCTGGCGCGGGCCATCGCTCACTATGCCCACACCCCGTCGCGGGCAATCGGATACCGTCCGCTTCGACCGGACAGGACCCCGTCTGATGTGGCGGCATGCCGCGCTCTTGGATCTTAACGTGACTACCACTGATCAGATATGACTGATCATTACCTGATTGGCAGTCATATATAAGGTCTTACAACCACTTTTGTGCTCAGCTTCACATCGGACTTCCCGGAACGATTGGATGTCCGTATGGGGGACAGCCGTTCCCCATCAGACTCCACCGTTCCCGACCCCGCGTCGGCCTGACGTCGGCCTGACCGGGGCCGACGAGGAGAACCATTGACCAGTGACGACGAGTGGGCGATGGTCCGCCCCACTCACCGGGTGTCCTACGGGGCCTTCTGCGAGGACCGCGAAGCAACCTGGCGCGGAGTGGCCTGGGCCCGGCTTCACAACCACGAACTCGTGGACCAAGCGGTCCGCAGCATCCGCCGGCAGCTGTGGCAGGACTGGATCGGTGTCCTGAGCCAGCCCGACATCGAGGCCCACGCCTGGATGATCGCCAAGCGGTGCATCGCCGACCGGGAGATGAGCGCCGGCCACGCCCCGTCCAAGGACGTCGTCCCGGACTGGATCGCGGTCATCCGACGCGCCCACGCCCGGGCACGCATCAGCCTGGAGAACCTCGACAATGACTACGAGGAGCTCTACAAGGCGATCCTGCGCCTACCCGAGCGCCAATACGACGTGATCGTGCTCCGCTACATGCTCGACATCGACTACCCCCGGATCGCCGTCTGCCTCGGCATCACCGAAACCAATGCCCGAAAGGCCAGCAGCCAGGGCCTGGCCAAGCTCCGCCGGCTCCTTGGCGCCGACACCACCACGGAGGACATGCAGTGACACGGGGACACGACCGCCGGGCAGCCGCCCCCTGGAACCGGAGCTCCGGGTTCGAAGACGAACCCGACCTACCGGTCAAGCTGCCCGACGGTGTGTCCGGCCCCGACCTGCGCCGCCTCATCCGTGCCCGCTCCCCCCTGGGCGCCGAGCATCTTCAGGCGCGCCACGAACTCGACCTCGCCGCCGCCTTGATCATCGCCCAGCCCGAGGCCGCCGAATCCCTGCAAGCCCTCACCAACCACCGGCAGCACATCCACCCCGGCGGCGCACTCGTCCTCGCCGCGCTGCTCCACCTCGCCGGACACGACGACGGCTGCCAGTTCTGGCTGCAGTTCGCCGCCGGCGGCGGCAGCACCACCGCCGCCACCTGCCTGTCCTTCCTCCACGCCGGCCGCGGCGAGTACCGGGACGCCGACTACTGGCGCAGCCAGGCCGACAAGCTCGCCACCGAACCCCGAAACCCGGCCGCACCCTGGCCCGGCCGGCCACTGCCACCCGCCGTGTGGGCCGACACCCTCGCCGCCTGCCACGACGGCCTCACCCTTCGCCTGCCGTCCCGCGTGGCCGCCGTCGTCCACCAGCTGCCCGTCAACTCCGACGACGAAGACCACGGCGAGATCCCGCAGCCCTCCCCGACCCTTCTCGACGATCTCGCCCACGCCTCCTGCCACACCCGACCCATCTGAGACTCACCAGCCCAAGCCCCCACCGGATCCTGCGGCGAGGCCACGGCGAGAAGTCCGGGAGCCGTACGACGAGCCGCACACCCGTCCGCTCGGCCTCGGCGAGGGCCACTCGGTGGAGCCGCGGCACTACGCCGCCCGATCGGGCACGGCAGCGGGCCACCCGCCCTTGAAGGGGCGCGGCCCGTCGCCGTTCGTGGATTGCTGCCGCCGACGATGCGTTCCTCGCACCGGTGGCGGCCCGGCCGCCCGCTGAGCCGACCCGGGCTCGTCGAAGGCCAAATCCCTTGCCACATACCGAAGTTGCCCCTTGCTCGGGGTCCTCGCGGGGGACAGACTGGGGCGGGCCCGACCGGGAGGGGATGTCATGTGGTTGGTCCTGGTGCTTCTACTGGGAGTGGGGGCGGCGGTGGCCGTGGCCGCCGTGCGCTGCCACGTCGGGCAGCGGGACCTGCGCCGGGCCGAACGGCTCGCGGATGGACGGGAGTTCGACCTGGAACCGATCGAACTCGCCTTCCTCGCCGGGAACCTGGGGGCGCTGACCGTGACGGAGATGTACGAGGGCGGCCGACTGATCGCCTCCCGCTCCGGTGAGGTCACGCTGACCACACCCGGCGCGGCCCGCACCGGTACCGGCGCGGGGGCCGGTGCGGCGGCCGGGGACGGTGCCGGAGACGGGTTCGAAGCGGTGGTCGTACGCTCGCTCGGGTCCGCGCTCACCGGCGATCTCAAAACGCTCCTCAGGGCGGTCGACGGCTCCCCGGAGGCGAAGGCCCTGCGCGCACGGCTCGCGGCGCACGGTCTCGCCGACGACGAGGAACTGGTCGAACGTGTGCGGCGGGTGAACCGGCGGACGCCGGTGCTGATCGGCGCGGTGGCCGTCGCCTGCGCGGTCGCCGGGGCGTGGACGGGCACGCACCGAGGGCTCTGGCCCACCCCGCCGGCGGTCTCCCTGCTGGCGGCCTTCCTGGTGCCCTTCGCGGCCGCCCTGTGGATCAACCAGGTGTCGTGGCCGCCGCTACGCTCCGCCACCGCGCCGGGAGAACGGGTGTTGGAGGCCGCCCGGGGGGCCGAAGTCCGCCAGGGGACGATGACCGTGGCGCTGTGGGGGCTGACCGCCCTGCCCGCCGGCCACGACCTGCGTACCTGCGACGCCGCCACTCGCGTCCTGCGGAAGGTGAAGCGCGCGAGGCAGCAGCGGCGCCGCTACCAATGCGGCGGCGGTATCGGCTGCGGCGTCTAGGCACTTTCGTTTGGATCACCTGGTCGTTGGTCCGGGTGTGCCGTTGACTGACGCGCAGTGGGCGCGGATCGAGCCGTTGCGGCCGGACCGGACGCCGAAGCGTGGTGGCCGGTGGCGTGAACACCGTCAGGTGATCGACGCGATCGCCTTCACGTTCCAGACCGGCTCGCAGTGGGTCCACCTGCCGGAGAGATCCCGTGCCACCCGGGACCACCTGCGCAGGCGTGGCATTCGCACGGTGATCCCCATCCCGGCGGTCCAGCAGGCCCACCGACTGCAACGCAGCGGGTGGCGATGCCCCGCCACTTTCCTCTGGTCCGCCCGCTGATCCGAATGAAACTGCCTGGCGGTGCAGGAAGGTCCCGCCGTCGATGACCCAGAGGTTGGCCGGAACCGCGCCGCACTTGACGACCTCGGAGTGCGTCCGGGGGTTGGTCCGGTTCCAGCCGACCCGGCGCTGATGCTGCTCGTCGGCCGGGTAGAAGGTGAGGCCGGCCTCGGGGTGCTGACCCTCCTCGAAGGTCAAGAACATGAGGCAGCGTCAAGTCCCCCTCCACCTGACGGCCGTCGTCACCCAGGCGGCGTTGGAATTCGAGGTAGGAGGGCCCGCGGTCCAGGCGGCGCAGGGCCTGGAGAAGCCTGTGCGCCACAGGTCGGCGGCTCGGGTCAGACGAGGGCGTAGGCCTCGGCCTGGCGGTCGATGAGGTGCGGGGTGATGCCGGCGAGGACCAGTCGCTGGTAGGGCACGCTCTCGCGGTGGGCGGCCAGGGCGCTCTCGTCCTCGTACTCGGCGAAGACGACGAAGGCGCCCTGGTCCCGCAGGGAGCGGACCACCCGGAAGGAGACCACCCCGGGCTCGGTGAGCGCGGCCTCGGTGACGGCGGGGAGCAGATCGGCGACGTGCTGCTCGGCGCCGGTGTCGGCGAGCCAGTCGGTGATCACGACGAGGGACACGGCGGGTCCTTCCGGGGTGACGAGGAGGTCCTGGTGAAGGGGCGGTTCAGACGAGGTCAGGGAACGGTGACAACGATCTTGCCGCGGGTGTGACCGGCGGCATTGAGGCGCTGGGCGTCGGCCGCCTGCTCCAGGGGGAACGTCGCCGCGACCTCGACGGTGAGCCGGCCGCCCTCGACGAGGTCAACCAGGGCAGCGAGGTCGGCGACATCGGGGCGCACGAAGACGTAGCGCCCGCCGAGGCCGAGGACGGCACCGTCGGCGACGGAGGCGAGGCGGCCGCCTTCGGCGAGCAGCGCCGGCGAGATCTGGAGGGCTTCGCCGCCTACCAGGTCGAGTGCGGCGTCGACGCCCTCCGGCGCCAGCGCGCGGACGCGGTCGGCCAGGCCCTCGCCGTAGGCCACCGGCTCGGCGCCGAGACCGCGGAGGTAGTCGTGGTTGCGGTCGCCGGCAGTGCCGATGACCCGGGCGCCGAGGGCGACGGCGATCTGGACGGCGAGTGAACCGACCCCGCCCGCGGCCGCGTGGACCAGCACGGTCTCGCCCGGCTTGAGTTCCAGGGCGCGGGTCAGCGCCTGGTAGGCGGTGAGGCCCGCCAGCGGCAGGCCGGCGGCCTGGGTGAAGTCCAGGTTGGCGGGCTTGCGGGCGAGGGTGCGCACGGGCGCGGCGACGTACTCGGCGAAGGTGCCGCGGCGCACCATGTCCTCGCGGACGTAGCCGATCACCTCGTCGCCCGGCGTGAACTCGGTGACCCCGACGCCGACCCGCTCCACGACGCCCGCGACGTCCCAGCCCGGGATCACGGGGAAGACCACGTCCATCGCGCCGTCGAGGTATCCGGCCTGGATCTTCCAGTCGACCGGGTTGACCGACGCCGCCGCCACGCGGACCAGGACGGAGTCCGGACCGAGCTTGGGCTCGGGCACGTCCCCGTACTCCAGGACGTCCGGTCCGCCGTAGCTGCGGTAGGTGATGGCCTTCATGGGTGGCGCTCCTCGCAAGAAGTGTTGACTCACTCGATGGTTCATCCCATTAAGTAATACCGAAACGGTAGGACTGAACAGTTGAGGATGTCAAGTAATTCTCTACTCCTGCCCGCGGGCCCGTCGACGCGCGCAAGGAGGGAGCAGTCGCCGCACACTCCTGACGGACGTCGCCCTTGCGCTCAGCCCTCCGGCTGCTTGGCGTCGATCTCGGCGATCAGGTTCTCGATGAGGGTCTTGATCTCGTCGCGGATCGGGCGGACGGCCTCGACGCCCTGGCCGGCCGGGTCCTCCAGCTTCCAGTCGAGGTACTTCCTGCCGGGGAAGTACGGGCAGGCGTCGCCGCAGCCCATGGTGATGACGTAGTCGGACGCCCGGACGGCCTCGGTGGTGAGGATCTTCGGCTTCTGGTCCGAGATGTCGATGCCGACCTCGGCCATGGCGGCGACGGCGGACGGGTTGACCTGGTCGCCGGGCATGGAGCCGGCGGAGCGGACCTCGACGCGGTCTCCCGCGAGGTGGCCGAGGAAGCCGGCGGCCATCTGGGAGCGGCCGGCGTTGTGGACGCAGACGAACAGCACGGAGGCTGCCGGGGAGGTGGTCATCTCACCCTTCCTCGGAGACGGGGTGCCGCACGACACGACCGGGCGGGGGCGTGTCGTGTCGTGTGACGCGGCGTTGTGGCGGTTGCGGTGTCCACAGGCCGTTGGCGCTGCCGGACTCGGCGGTCGGCTCGGAACAGCCGCCGCCATCGACAAACGTATCACCGCATGATGATGTCAGTTGATAGTGATATGACTGATGGCGATGAGCCTGTCCGGAGGCGCAGACGGGCGGATCGGGCGGCGCGCTTGGAACCGCCACCGGCATCGACTAACGTATCACTACATGGTGATGTCAGTAGAGAGTGATGCGAATAGCCGGGTGGACGCGCTGAAGGCCGTCGCAGACCCGCTGAGGATGCGGATCCTCACCCTGCTCGCCCGCGAGGCCCTGTGCACCAGCCACCTGGTCGAGGAGACCGGCGCCCGGCAGACCAACCTGTCCAACCACCTCAAGATCCTTCGCGAGGCCGGACTGGTCGACACCGAGCCCTGCGGCCGCTTCACCTACTACAAGCTCCGCCCCGACGCCCTGGACAGCCTCGCCGGCGTCCTCGGCGACCTCGCCTCCACGGCCCGCGCCGCCGCCCGCGCCGACACGAAGAGGGCCTGCCCGTGACCCTGGCCGAGACCAGCACTCCCCCGGACCGCCCCGAGGCCGGACCGGTCGGCAAGCTCTCCTTCCTGGACCGCTTCCTGGCAGTGTGGATCCTGCTCGCCATGGGCCTCGGGATCGGCCTCGGCCGCATGGTCCCCGGCCTGAACGACGCCCTCGCCAAGGTCGAGGTCGGCGGGGTCTCGCTGCCGATCGCCGTCGGCCTGCTGGTCATGATGTACCCGGTGCTCGCCAAGGTCCGCTACGACCGGCTGCACACCGTCACCGGCGACAAGAAGCTGATGGTCTCGTCCCTGGTGATCAACTGGGTGCTCGGCCCCGCCGTCATGTTCGCCCTGGCCTGGATCTTCCTGCCCGACCTGCCCGAGTACCGCACCGGCCTGATCATCGTCGGACTCGCCCGCTGCATCGCCATGGTCATCATCTGGAACGACCTCGCCTGCGGCGACCGCGAGGCCGCCGCCGTCCTGGTCGCCCTCAACTCCGTGTTCCAGGTGATCGCGTTCGGCGTGCTCGGCTGGTTCTACCTCGACGTCCTGCCCGGCCTGCTCGGCCTCGAACAGGACGGCCTGCACTTCTCCGTCGCCAAGATCGTCGTCAATGTGCTGATCTTCCTCGGCATCCCGCTCCTCGCCGGCTTCCTCACCCGCCGCCTCGGCGAGAAGAAGCTCGGCCGCGAGACCTACGAGCGGAAGTTCCTGCCCAGGATCGGCCCCTGGGCGCTGTACGGGCTGCTGTTCACGATCGTGATCCTCTTCGCCCTCCAGGGGAAGACCATCACCAACCAGCCCGGCGACGTCGCCCGGATCGCGCTGCCGCTGCTGGCCTACTTCGCGATCATGTGGTTCGGCACCTTCGCGCTCGGCAAGAGCATCGGCCTCGCCTACGACCGCACCGCCACGCTCGCGTTCACCGCCGCGGGCAACAACTTCGAACTCGCCATCGCCGTGGCCATCGCGACCTTCGGCGTGACTTCGGGCCAGGCCCTGTCCGGCGTCGTCGGCCCGCTCATCGAGGTGCCCGTCCTCATCGCCCTGGTCTACGTCTCCCTGGCCTGGCGCAAGAAGTTCACCACCCAGGACACCCCCATGGTGAGGCAGTCCTGACGAACCGCCTCGACCGCGCCGAGGCCTGGTCGCCCGTGCCCGCTGTCGGCATCGCGGCATGGACGCGCCCGCCGAGCGGCGGCGGCAGCGGGCTGTGACCAGCCACGTCGCACATTCAGCAGCGGTGCGCGTGCCGGGGCGAGAGGTCCACCGGAACGGGGCCACCGGGGTTCAGTCCCGGGGGGCGGGCTGGGCGGCGTAGGGGACGAAGGTGCTGGTGTGCTCGTCGACGGCGAGTGGCAGGCCGATGGCCGGGGCGGAGCGCTGCGGGCAGGCCGGGCGTTCGCAGACCTTGCAGCCGAGGCCGATCGGCGTGGCAGCCGCCTCGTCGCCGAGGTCCAGGCCGGCGGAGTACACCAGCCGTGCCGCGTGCCGGAGTTCGCAGCCCAGCCCGATGGCGAAGGTCTTGCCGGGGCGGCCCCAGCCGCCGGGTGAGCGGGTGACGGCGCGGGCGGTCCAGAGGTAGCGGCGGCCGTCGGGCATCGCGGCGACCTGGACGTGGACGCGCCCGGGGGCGGCGAAGGCGTCGTAGACGTTCCAGAGGGGGCAGGTGCCGCCGGTGCGGGAGAAGTGGAAGGCGGTGGCGGACTGCCGTTTGGAGACGTTCCCGGCCCGGTCGACCCGCACGAAGGAGAACGGCACCCCGCGCAGGCCGGAGCGCTGGAGGGTGCTGAGCCGGTGGCAGACGGTCTCGTAGCCGACGCCGAAGTGGTCGGCGAGGTGCTCGATGTCGTAGCGCGCCGTCTCCGCCTGCGCGTGGAAGGCGGTGTAGGGCAGGACGAGGGCGGCGGCGAAGTAGTTGGCCAGGCCGATCCGGGTGAGCGAGAACGCGGTGGAGCCCTCCGGGCTGTCCTGGACGGCGAGTTCGGACAGCAGGGAGTCGTGTTCCAGGTAGGCCAGCTGGGTGGCCATCCGGAAGGCCTGCTGGCCGGGGCGCAACCGGTCCGACAGGTGCAGGGTGCGGGTCTGCTCGTCGTACCGGTGCAGTTGTCCGCCTCCGGTGCCGATCCGGACCTGGTGTGCGGTGGCCAGCCGTTCCGCGAGCACCTCTCTTACCCCACCGCGCCTCAGCCTGATGCCGTCCGCCAACTCCTCGGCAGCGGTGTCGAGTTCGTGGAGGTAGTTCCGGCGGCGGTAGAAGAACTCCCGGACCTGCTCGTGCGGGGTGCGGGCTTCGGCCCCGGCGCCGCGGTCCCCGGCGAGCACGGCGAGCTGCTCGGCCGTGTCCCGACGGCCGCGGGCCAGGTCCGTCAGCAGCCGGGCCACGGCGGGCAGGCGGGCGGCGAGTTCGTCGAGTTCTCCGGCGCCGACCCGGCCGGCCGTCAGCTCCTCTCCGAGCGCGTCGCGCAGTTCGGCGGTGAGCCGGGCGCTGTCCGGCGGGGCGAAGTAGCCGGCCTCGACCCCGAAGGCCTCGGTGAGGCGCAGCAGGACGGGGACGGTGAGCGGGCGGGCGTCGTGCTCCAACTGGTTGAGGTAGCTGGGTGAGAGCTCGATCAACCGGGCGAGGGCGGCCTGGCTGAGGCCGCGCTCCTCGCGCAGGCGGCGCAGCCGGGCGCCGGCGAAGGCCTTCCCCATCGTGTCACTCCCCGCTTCGTGTGAGCCGACGTGCCGGCCACGTGGTGGGGCAGCTTAGCCAAGGAGCACGGACGCGGCCTTCGCAGTCTTCGCGGATTCGCCGGAAAGGCTTCGCAGAAGTTGGCAGCGGTCCATCGGTGACGGGGGCCGGGCGAGCTGCCAGAGTCGGTGGTGCGACCGGGAGGCGCACCCGGCAGCCGGGAAGCACCAGGTCAACCGGCCTGGTCCGGACTGCCCGGGCGACCGCGTCGCGCGGTGACGCACCGCCGCCCGGCATCGACCGGCCGCCCACTCGCCCTGCGGTGAGAGGCATTTCACATCCTTCGCAAAGCATCCCTGGAGTGGATCACCATGACTCAGTCGGTTCGGCAGCAGCAGGAGCGGCGCGCGGCGGCGCTGGCCACCCGATGGGCCTCGGACCCCCGCTGGGCCGGCATCGAGCGCAGCTACTCGGCGGCCGACGTGGTGCGCCTGTCCGGCACCGTCCGGGAGGAGCACACGCTCGCCCGGCGCGGCGCCGAGCGGCTGTGGCGGCAGTTGCACGAGCTGGACTACGTCCACGCCCTCGGCGCGCTCACCGGCGGCCAGGCCGTGCAGATGGTGAGGGCCGGGCTGCAGGCGATCTACCTGTCCGGCTGGCAGGTCGCGGCAGACGCCAACCAGGCCGGCCAGACCTACCCGGACCAGAGCCTCTACCCCGCCGACTCCGTGCCCCAGGTGGTGCGCAGGATCAACAACGCGCTGCTGCGCGCCGACGGGATCGACGCCGCGGAGGGCAACGACGGCCCGGACTGGCTGGTGCCGATCGTCGCCGACGCGGAGGCCGGGTTCGGCGGGCCGCTGAACGCCTTCGAGCTCACCAAGGGCATGATCGCGGCCGGCGCTGCGGGCATCCACTACGAGGACCAGCTGGCCTCCGAGAAGAAGTGCGGCCACCTCGGCGGCAAGGTGCTCGTCCCCACCGCCCAGCACGTCCGCACCCTCAACTCGGCCCGGCTGGCGGCCGACATCGCCGACGTGCCGACCCTGATCGTCGCCCGCACCGACGCGCTCGCGGCCGACCTGCTGACCAGCGACGTGGACGAGCGAGACGCCCGGTTCTGCACCGGCGAGCGCACCGCCGAGGGCTTCTACCGGGTCGAGCCGGGCATGGCCCCGGTGATCTCGCGCGGCTTGGCCTTCGCCCCGTACGCGGACCTGATCTGGGTGGAGACCGGCACCCCGGACCTCGGCCAGGCCCGCGAGTTCGCCGAGGCGCTCAAGGCCGAGTACCCGGACAAGATGCTGGCGTACAACTGCTCGCCGTCGTTCAACTGGAAGGCGGCGCTGGACGACGACCGGATCGCCAAGTTCCAGCGGGAACTGGGCGCGATGGGCTACCGCTTCCAGTTCATCACGCTGGCCGGCTTCCACGCGCTCAACCACTCGATGTTCCAGCTCGCCCGCGGCTACGCCGAGCACGGGATGACGGCCTACGTCGACCTCCAGGAGGCCGAGTTCGCCGCCGTGCCGGACGGCTACACCGCCGTCAGGCACCAGCGCGAGGTCGGCACCGGCTACTTCGACCTGGTCTCCACCGCCCTCAACCCGAACGCCGAGACCCTGGCGCTCACCGGCTCCACCGAGGCCGAGCAGTTCCACTGAGCCCACCCCGGCGGCCCGTCGGGGACGAGCCGCCTTCCACCCCGCCGCCCGGGGCCTCGTTGAGGGACGAGGCCCCGGGCGCCTAGGCCCTCCTGGAGAACCGGATGAGCCAGCCCAGCCGCATCGAGATCCTCGGCGCACACGAGGACCGCTTCGACGAGATCCTCACGCCCGAGGCCCTCGCCTTCCTCGCCCTCCTGCACCGCCGGTTCGCCCGGCGCCGCACCGGGCTGCTCGTCGAACGGGAGCGCCGCCGCGCCGAGTTCGCGGCCGGCGGCGGCCTCGGCTTCCTCCCGGGGACGAGCGCCGTCCGGGCCGATCCGCACTGGCGCGTGGCCGGCGCGGGCCCGGGCCTGGAGGACCGCCGGGTGGAGATCACCGGCCCGCCGGAGCGCCGGATGGCCGTCAACGCGCTCAACTCCGGTGCCGAGGTGTGGCTCGCCGACTTCGAGGACGCCACCTCCCCCACCTGGCACAACCTCGTCTCCGGTCAGCTCAACCTGGTCGACGCTATCGAGCGCCGGATCGACGACACCACCCCGGAGGGCAGGCGGTACCGCATCGGCGACACCCCCGCCACCATCGTGGTCCGCCCGCGCGGCTGGCACCTGGACGAGCGGCACCTGCTGGTCGACGGCCGCCCGGCCGTCGGCGGCCTGGTCGACTTCGGCCTCTACCTCTTCCACTGCGGCAAGCGGCAGATCGAACGCGGCAGCGGCCCGTACTTCTACCTGCCGAAGCTGGAGAACCACCACGAGGCCCGGCTGTGGAACGACGTCTTCGTCTTCGCCCAGGCCGAGTTGGGCATCCCGCACGGCACCGTCCGCGCCACCGTCCTGATCGAGACCGTCACCGCCGCCTTCGAGATGGACGAGATCCTCTACGAACTGCGCGACCACGCCGCCGGGTTGAACGCCGGCCGCTGGGACTACCTGTTCAGCCTGATCAAGACCTTCGCCCACCACGGCCCGCGCTTCGTCCTGCCCGACCGGGCGACCCTCACGATGACCCAGCCGTTCATGCGCGCCTACACCGACCTGCTGGTGCGCACCTGCCACCGGCGCGGCGCCCACGCCGTCGGCGGGATGGCCGCGGCCATCCCGCGGCGGGACCCGGAGGCCGACGCCGTCGCGCTGGCCAAGGTCCGCGCCGACAAGGAACGCGAGGCCGGCGACGGCTTCGACGGCTCGTGGGTCGCCCACCCCGGCCTGGTCGCCACCTGCCGCACCGCCTTCGACGCCGTCCTCGGCGACCGCCCGCACCAGCTCGACCGCACCCGCGAGGACGTCGAGGTCACCGCCGACGACCTGCTGGGCGTCCAGCGGCTCTCGGCCGGCCTGCCCACCGAGCAGGGCGTGCGCTCCAACGTCGCGGTCGCGCTGCGCTACCTGACCGCCTGGCTGGGCGGCGTGGGAGCCGTCGCCGTCTTCGGCCTGATGGAGGACGTCGCCACCGCCGAGATCGCCCGCTGCCAGCTCTGGCAGTGGCAGCACCACTGCACCCGCCTGACCGGCGGCTCGCTCGCCACCGCGGACCTGGTGCGCCGACACATCGACCGGGAACGGGCCGTCCTGCTCGCCGAAGGGGCCGACCCGGTCCTCGTGGACGACGCGGTCCGGATCCTGGAGGAGACCGCCCTCGGCGCGGAGCTGCCCGCCTTCCTCACCACCGAGGCCTACGCCCGTCACCTCGTGCGCACCACCGTCCCGGCTTCCTGACCCGGTCCGGTCCGCAACCACCCCGAAAGGCCGATCGCATGAACGACATCCGCCGTGTGGCCGTCGTCGGTGCCGGGCAGATGGGCTCCGGCATCGCCGAGGTCTTCGCCCGCGCCGGGCTCGACACCATCGTCTGCGAGAACGGCCGGGACGCCCTGAGCGCCGCCCGTGCCCGGATCGACCGCTCCCTGCACCGCGCCGTCGACCGCGGCCGAATGACCGAGGAGCAGCGCACCGACGCCTGGGCCCACCTGCTGTTCGCCGACGACCTCGAAGCCCTCGCCGACCGCCAGCTCGTCGTCGAGGCCGTCGTCGAGGACGAACGGGTCAAGACCGAGGTCCTCTCCACCCTCGACAAGGTGCTGTTCGCCGGGGACGCCGTGCTGGCCACCAACACCTCCGCCATCCCGGTCACCCGGCTGGGCATCGCCACCGGCCGAGCGCCGCACGTCCTGGGCCTGCACTTCTTCAACCCGGCCCCGGTGATGCCGCTGGTCGAGCTGGTCACCTCGCTGCACACCGCCCCCGCCACCGTCGACCGGGTGGAGGCCTTCGCCCGGGACGTCCTCGGCAAGCACGTCATCCGCTCCCGGGACCGCGCCGGCTTCGTCGTCAACGCCCTGCTCGTGCCCTACCTGCTCGCCGCGATCCGGATGGCCGAGGCGGGCCACGCCACCCCCGAGGACATCGACGCCGGCATGGTCCACGGCTGCGCCCACCCGATGGGCCCGCTCCGACTCGCCGACCTGATCGGCCTCGACACCGTCCAGGCGATCGCCGAGTCCATGTACGAGGAGTACAAGGAACCGCTCTACGCGCCCCCGCCGCTGCTCTCCCGGATGGTCGAAGCCGGCTTGCTCGGCCGCAAGAGCGGGCGCGGGTTCCACCGGTACCGGACGGTGTGACCGCGTCCGTCCCGTCGGCGCCGCTGCCCCTGTCGCGGAGGGTCGGGGCGTCGACGGGACATCGCCTCCCCCGTCGGACGGCGGATCCCGGGAGACCCATGCCGACGCGGTTACCGTCCGGGTGCCGATCGGCGCATCCGCGCGGGGTCGGCGCGCCGCGGCAGGACCTGTCCGGTGCACGAGGGCGCCGTCTCCACCGGCCGCGCGGCAGCCGGCACCGCCGTGGTGCCGGCGCCGTCCGGGGGCTCGATCCGCACGGCGGGCTCGAAGCGCACGGTGGGCTCGAAGTTGGCGCGGCGGGCAGCGCGGCGCAGCACGGTGAGGACGGCCGGGCCGACGACGAGCACGGCGGTGAAGGTGGTGACGGCGCGGCCGGTGTCCCAGCCGAGCGAGGTGGCGAGGTCGAACAGCAGGTAGCGGTGCCACTGCTCGGTGAACGGCAGGCCGGGCAGGTAGGCGATGGAGCTGTTGGGGTCGGTGGAGAACGGCCAGAAGGAGAGGTTCAGCAGGAAGCCGAACAGGTAGCCGGAGAACGCCCCGTAGGCGGCCAGCATCGGGACCTCCCAGCGGCGGCGGGCCGGCGGGAGCAGCCCGGCGAGCAGGCCCACGAAGGCGCAGCCGAACATCTGGTAGGGCATCCAGGGGCCGACGCCGCCGGTGAGCAGGGCGGAGGCGAACAGGGAGGTGCAGCCGAGGGTGAAGCCGAAGCCGGGGCCGAAGACCCGGCCTGCCAGGACGAGGACGAAGAAGACCGTCTCCACCCCGGCGGTGCCGGCGCCGAGGGGTCGCAGGCCGGCGTTGACGGCGGAGAGGACGCCGAGCATGGCGAGGGCCTTGGCGTCGATGCCGCCGACGGAGATCTCGGCGATGACGACGGCGAGCACCAGGAGGAGCAGGGCGCCGAAGATCAGCGGCGGGGCGTAGTCGGAGCCGAACTTCCCGGGGGCGACGAGGAACGGCCAGGTGAAGGCCACGAGGCCGATGAAGGCGGCCAGGGCGACGACGATCCGGGCCCGGCCGGGGATCCGCAGGGCGGTCACCTGGCGGCCCGCGCCGGTGCGAGGGCCTCGGCGACCTGCCGGGTGGTCAGGTACGCCAGTGGGGCGAGGATCTTGGCGGTCTGCGGGGCGAAGGTGGGCGAGGCGACGATGACCTCGGCGGTCGGGCCATCGGCGACGACCTCCCCCTCGGCCATCACGACCACGCGGTCGGCGGCGGAGGCGACGAACTCGACGTCGTGGGTGGAGACCACGACCGCGCGGCCCTCCGCCGCGAGGGCGTCCACGATGCCGGTGAGTGCCTCCTTCGCCTGGTAGTCCAGGCCCCGGGTGGGCTCATCCAGCAGCACCACCCGTGGTGCGGAGGACAGTTGGATCGCCAGCACCAGGGCCAGCCGCTGGCCCTCGGAGAGGTCCCGGGGGTGGGTGCCGTCCGGGATCCCGGGGGCCAGGCGGTCGAGGATCCGCCGTGCGGTCGGCCCGCCCGCGCGGTCCGCTTCGAGGTCGCTCTGGGCGAGTTCCTGGGCGACCGTTTCCAGGTACAGCAGGTCGGTGGGGGTCTGCGGGACGAGCCCGACCAGCTGCCGGGCCCGGGCCGCGGGCAGGCGCTTGGGGTCCTCGGCCTTCCCGCCCCCGGTGCCGGTGACCTTCACGCTGCCGCCCTGGCGCGGCCCGGATCCCTGGAGGGCCCACAGCAGCGAGGACTTGCCGGAGCCGTTGCGGCCGGTCAGCGCGGTGACCTCGCCCGCGCGCAGCGCCAGGTCGACCTCCCGGACGGCGGCCACCGGCCCGTACCGGACGACCACCCCCCGGGCGTCCAGCACCCGTTCCCCCGCCACCGCTGCCCGGCGCGGCGGAGGAACGGGCACGTCGGTGAGCCGCTCGCGCAGCGGCGCGGCGGCCCGGCGGGCGTCCCGGACGGACAGCGGCAGCGGCCGCCAGCCCGCCAGCCGGCCGAGGTCGACGACGGGCGGCGCGATCGCGGTGTCCCGGAAGACCTCGGCGGGCGGCCCGTGCACCACCGTCCCGTCGCCGGGCAGGTAGGCGACCCGGTCGGCGTACTGGACGACCCGCTCCAGCCGGTGCTCGGCGAGCAGCACGGTGACGCCGAGGTCGTGGACGAGCCGGGTGATCGCGGCGAGCACCTCCTCGGCGGCGGTCGGGTCCAGCGCCGAGGTCGGCTCGTCCAGCACCAGCACGCGGGGGTGCGCGGTGAGGACGGAGCCGATGGCGACGCGCTGCTGCTGGCCGCCGGAGAGCTCGTGCAGGGCCCGGTGGCGCAGGTCGGCCAGGCCGAGCAGGTCCAGGGTCTCCTCGACCCGCTTGCGCATCACCTCCGGCGGGATCGCCAACTGCTCCATGACGTAGGCCAGTTCCTCCTCGACCGTGTCGGTGGTGAAGCCGGCCAGCGGGTCCTGCCCGACCACGCCGACCACGTCGGCGAGTTCACGCGGCGGGTGGTGGGCGGTGTCGCGGCCGTCCACGGTGACCCTGCCCCGCAGGGTGCCGCCGGTGAAGTGCGGCACCAGCCCGTTGACGGCGCCGAGCAGGGTGGACTTGCCGGCGCCGGTACGGCCGACCACCAGGCAGAGCTCGCCCTCCGGGATGTGCAGGTCGACGTCGCGCAGGACGGGCGTCGTCGCGCCGTCGTACACCACGCCGACCTGGTCGAATCGGATCACGTGGTCACCTCGGTGTGCGAACGGTCGGTACTGGCGGGGGGACGGCGGAGGCCGCGGGCGTTCGGCCCGGCGGCGGGGAGACGATCCCGGCGGCGCCCGCCAACAACAGGGCGAGCACCGGGACGAGCGGCAGGGCCGGCCAGGTCAGCGGGTAGAGGGAGGGGTTGAGGTCGGTGGCGTCGTAGCCGACCGTGGCGAACAGCAGCACGGCGGCGGCCACTCCGCACCCGGCGACCGCCCACTCGGCGGCCCGCCACCGGTCCGGCCGGTAGGTGGTGCGCCGCACCCGCCGCCCGCCGAGCAGCAGGCCCGCCACACAGAGCCCGGCACCCGCCGCGAAGGCCGGCACGCCGAGCGCGGCCGGAGCCGTTCCGTCCAGCAGCCCGTACACCCCGGCACACAGGCCGCACATGCCGAGCAGCATCAGGGCGCCGGTGAGCCGCCGGGAGCGGCGCGAGGCGGTGCCGGAACGCCCGTAGCCGCGCGAGTCCATCGCGGCCGCCAGGCTCAGCGAGCGCTCCAGCGCGTCCTCCAGGACCGGCACCACGATGCCGCGCAGCGCGCGCACGCCCTTGCGCCGCCCGGCACGCAACCGCCGGGCCCGGGCGACGCGTTGGACGCTCTGCACCAGCTGCGGCGCGACACTGAGCGACACCGTCACCGCGACGCCCAGCTCGTACAGGGCCCCGGGCAGGACGCGCAGGGCCCGCTTGGGGTTGGCCAGCGTGTTGGCGGCGCCGATGCAGCAGATCAGACAGGCCAGCCGCAGCCCGTCGAAGGCCGCCGAGAGCGTGGCCTCCAGCGACACCGGCCCCCCGATCTCGATGCCCGCGTACCAGGCCGGGGTGGGGATGTGCGGCAGCGAGAAGAGCAGATGGTCGTGCGGGGTGGTCCCGGTGGCGAAGACGCACCGGAAGACCACCCGGATCGCCACCACCGTCAGGGCCAGCCACAGGTAGTAGGTGAAGCCGCGCGCCCACGGGGCCTCGCTGCGCCGGGCGGTGACCACGAAGCCGAGCACGCCGAGGACGAGCAGGAGCAGCAGCGGGTTGGTGGTGCGGCTGGCCGCCGTCGCCAGGGCGAGCGCCCAGGCCCACCAGGCCAGCGGGTGCAGGTTCCGCGGGGCGCGCCCGCTCGCCGCCGCCCGCCCGAGGACGGAGCGCGGGGAGGAGCCGGCGACGGCCTTGTCGAGCGTGCTCACCCGATCACTCGGCCCGTCGGCGGCGCTGCCGCGCCGCGACCACGGTGGCCACCCCGAGCACCACGACGAGGACGACCCCGACCACGGCGGGAACCATCGAGCCGGAGTCGTGCGGGGCATCGGCCACCGGGTCGGCGTTCACCACTGCGCCGGGTACGGCAGGGGTGGGCGTCGGCGCGGCCACGGCGGGCTGCTCCGACGGCTGGTCGCTCGGCGTGTCCGTGGGCGTCGCGGGAGGTGTGTCGACCGGGACCGGTGTGGCCGGCACGGGCGTCGGATCGGGCGCGCCCGGCGGGGTGATGCCGTCCTCGGGGGTGACGGCGGTGCCGGGGGGCGTGCCGGGCGCGGGCGGACGGGCTCCGCCCGCCGGGGGCTTGGCGGGAGCCGGGGCTCGTCCGGCCCCGGGGCCGCCGGTCGTGCCGGTCGTGCCGGTCGTGCCGGTCGTGCCGGTCGTGCCGGTGGAGCCACCGGAGCCGCTGCCGGAGCCGCCTGAGGCACCGCCGGAGCCGCCCGCAGTGCCCTGACCCGGGTCGGCCGGCTGCCCGCCGGGGCCGGGGTCGTGCGCCCGGACACTGTCCGGCGAGAAGGCCGGACGCCCCTCGGCGCCCTCGATGTCGGTGCCGCCGAAGATCCACAGGTCGACGCTGCCCGGCTTCGGCTGGTAGAGCATCGCGCCGAGTTGGCTGTACGACCAGGTGTTCTGGCCCGGATCGGCGTGCCAGTACGACCAGTAGGCGGTGGCCGGGGGCGTCAGGACGCACTTCTCCTGGTCCGGGGTCGGAAACTGCCTGCCGCCCTGGAAGCCGCTGTACCCGATCCGGCAGATGAAGGCCGGGCCGTCGTGCCCGGTCCCGGTGGTCCTCCAGCCGCCCTGGTTCAGCAGGGTGTAGCCGGTGGTGGGAGTGGTGCCGCAGGAGCGCAGCAGCGGGCCGCCCCACTTTCCGAAGTCCACGGCGAGCACGACACCGGAGGTGGTGGTGCACTGGTCCATCGGCAGCGGGGCCGCGGACGCCGGGGCGGTGCCCACGGCAACACCCCCGAACGCGACGGCCAGGGTCGTGGCGGCCGCGCCCAGCAGCCGGGCGAAGCGCCGGATCACCGGTGACGCCCCGGGCCGGAGGCGGTACGACGGCGGGCGGCCAGGACGGCCGCGGCGCCGAGCGCGGTCAGCAGGCCGGCGGCACCCGTCAGTGCGAGTGCCTCGCTCCCCGTGGCCGCGAGGCCGCCGACACCGGAGCGCCCGGCCCCGGACTGCCCGGCACCGGCGGGAACACCAACGACGAGCGGGTCACCGACGAGCGGGTCACCGACGGGCGGGGCGCCGGACGGCCCGGTGGTCGAGCCGTCACCGGGATCGGGCGCGACGGAGGCAGGGGACGTCGTCGCCGGCTGCGTGCCGGTGCCCGTCGGGGTCGGCGTACCGGTCGCGGTCGCGGTGCCCGTCGGCGTCCCCGTGGGAGTAACGGTCGGCGTCCCCGTGGGCGTGCCGGTCGGCGTCCCCGTGGGAGTCGGCGTCGGCGTACCTCCGAGGGTGCGGGTCAGCGTGCCGAAGGAGATCCCGGTCGCACCGCCCAGCACCTGTGTGGAGGCGCGGACGTCCGAGCCGGGCCCGCCGCCGGAGGCGACGTTGAACCCGCCGTCGCCGTTCTGCTGCCCGGCGAGGAAGTCGAGCGCCTTGGCGATCTGCGCACCGTAGAGCGACTGACGTGTCGTCATGCCCTGGACGGCCAGCGCGGCCGAGTTGGTGGAGTCACCGGCCGCACCGGGGAAGCCCCCGTCGGGCAGTTGCCGCGCGGCCAGCCAGGCGACCCCCCTGTCGACCGCCTGCGCCGCCTCGTCGCCCGGAACCAGGGCCAGGGCCATGACGGCCATCGCCGTACTGTCCACGTCCGAGTCGCCGGTGGCGGGGACCAGGCTCGGCCAGGAGCCGTCCGCGTGCTGCAGGCCCTTCAGGTAGCCGACCGCAGGGGCGGCGTGGGCGGCGTCGCCGGCCCGGAGCTGGGCCATGACGGCGAGCGCCTGGGAGAACACCGAGGTCGCGTAGACGTAGTTGCCGGGGGCAGCGCAGCCGGTGTTCGCGTCGGCCTTGGTGCACACCATCGCGGCGAGGGCGGCGATCAGGTCGTGGCCGCCGAAGGCGCGCGGGTCGCGGCCCACGACCTCCGCCAGCAACGCCTCCTTGCCGATGGACCCGCCTCCGGCGTACTCGGCGCCGATGGCCGTCCAGTCGTTGACGGTGCGCTCGCTCGCGTCCTTGCCCTGCTGGTCCAGGAAGTCGACGATCCGGCGCAGCGCGGCGTCGTCGGTGCCGGTCGCGGCCAGGGCGTAGGCGCCGTCGATGGTCAGGCCGAAGTCGGCGAAGGCCGGGAACCCCTCGTAGTAGTGACCGCCGATCAGCCGGGACGGGTCGGTGAGGTAGGCGCTCCCCTTCACGGCGTCGGGCTTCCTCCCGGCGGGCGCGGCTGCGGGCATGGTCGAAGGCGTGGTGGTCGGCGGTGTGGTGGCACCCTTCTCGGCGGCCGCCTCGTAGCCAGGGGCCGTGCGCGGGGCGAGGACGGCGATCGCGCTGTGCGGCGGGTTCATCCCCGGCGTCGGGTGGGCGTCACAGCCCCGGACGCCCCCGCCGCCCCCGTGGCCGGCGTCGACGGCGACGATCGCGCCCGTCGTCGCCGGGCACTGCCCGATCGGGTCGGCTGCCGCTGAGCCGGGGTGGCCCAGCAGGACGGTTCCTCCCGCGGCCACCGCGACGGCCGTGGTGACCAGAAGCGAGCCCAGCTCTCTGCTTCCGCGACGCGTAGGACTGCTGCTGACCCTCACCGGCGACTCCCCGATCGGTCGTCGGGTCCCACGGCGCAGCCGACGGCTCTCCCCCGGCAGGGGGCCGTCGCGACCGCGTCGTAGTCCACGACGACGCATGTACTCATGAACAAGGCCCGGCGCAGGCATTCCGGCTCACCAGCCCTTGGGGGCGGGTCTACGGTTGCGGGTCAGCGCCGGAATCGGACCGGCTTCCCCTGACTGCCGAGGATTGAAAAGCGGTTCATCACACCACGCGCTCGGAGCCATCGTCAACGAGTCGTCATATCGCTTTCACCACAGCGTAGGTCCGTTCACACGTGCCGTCGACGGCACCGCCTCCACCGCCGCCGGAGGCGGGTCCACCAGTGGCCGACGCCCCGGCCCCTCCGTCCGCGGAGGGGCCGGGGCGCGCGTGCGCCCGGGCTCAGGGGGCCGTGATGCCCGGCTGCGCGCCGGCGCCGAAGGACCAGCCCTCGACGTCGCCGGGGGCCGGGTCGTAGCTGCCCGCGCCCAGGGTGCTGTACGACCAGGAGCCGCCGTGCTGGGCGTGCCAGTACGACCAGTAGGCGCTGCCGGTGGGGTTGGTGCAGGTCGTCGGCAGGCTGTTGATGGTGCAGACGAAGCCCGGGAAGCGCGGGTGGAAGGAGTACGAGAACCCGGCGCCGGTCAGCGCGGCCAGACCACTGGCCGGGTCGCCGAGCGCACAGCCGGTCTGGACACCGCCGCCGACGGCCGTGAAGTCGACCACGACCGTGACGCCGGTCGTCCCGCTGCAGGCAGCGGCCTGAGCCTGCGGGGCCTGGACGGCGGAGACGCCGAGCAGACCGGCGGTGAGGGCGGCGGCCGCGGCGATCGAGCCGAGCGTACGGCGGACCGGGCGCGCCGGAGTGAGGGTGTCGGTCATCGGAGCTCTCCTCTGGGTGTCGGGCTTCGGCGGGTCAGTGGGAAGCCGGGGCCGGGCAGGCCAGGGTGGGCGCGTCCGGGCGGGCCCCGGCGGCGGAGAGGGTGGCCAGCGGGGTGCCTGCGAGGCCGAGGACGGCCTGCGCGGTGGCCCGGGCGCCGTTGCCCGCGTTGAAGCCGGAGGCGTCGTAGGCGACGGCGCCGCGCACCGCGGGGTCGGCCTCGCAGCCCTGCTGGAACTTCACCAGCCGGCCCCACCCCTTGAGGCCGGCGCCGAAGCGCCCGCCGGCCAGCAGCGCCTGGGTGGCCAGGCCCGTGGTGTTGGCGTTGGAGACGGTCGCCCCGGCGGCCGCGAACCCGCCGTCGGCGTTCTGGTGGGCGGCGAGCCAGCCCAGGCCGCTGTTCGCCTTGGCGGTGCGGCCGGTGGCGGCGAGGGCCTGGACGGCCAGCGCGGTGGCGTCCGCGTCGCCGGCGCAGGTGGCCTGGCCGAAGGCGACCGGGAAGCCGCCGTCCGCGCACTGGCTGTTCGCGAGGAAGTCCACGGCCGCCGCCGGGGCGTCGCCGGGCGTGCGGTGCAGGGCGATCAGGGCCAGCGACTGGCCGAAGGCGTTGCTGTAGTCGCCCCACTGCGAGCGGTCCGAGAACCGGCCCTCGGCGGTCTGGAGCGAACGCAGCCGGGCCGGCAGGTCGACGCCGCCGAAGGCCGTCGGGTCTCCGCCGCGGACCTCGACGGCCAGCAGCAGCTTGGCGGTCGCGCCCGCGTAGGCCTCGCTGGTGCCGTCGCCGAGGTAGCCGCTGATGATCTCCGGCTTCGCCAGCCAGGCGGTGGCCTTCGCGGCGGCCTGGTCGGAGCCGTGCGAGGCGGCGAAGGCCAGCACGGCGTCGATGGTCAGGCCCTGGTCGGGGTAGGCGGTCCCGTTGAAGACGGACTCGAAGTGGTCACCCTCGACGAGCTGCCGGGCCAGCCAGCCGCCCGCGGCGGCGTCAGGACGGACCGTCGCGGACGAGGTCGCGGCAACGGGGGCAGCGTGGGCGGTGGCCGCCGCCGGGAGCAGGGTGGCGAGGGCGAGGGCGGGTATCGCGAGCAGGCCGAGGGAGCGGCGAACGGCGGGCATGGGATGCCTTTCCGGGCCTGGACGCAGGGGCCCGGAAAGGCGTCGGCGAGCGCCGACGGCCGGCGGGCTCCGGCCCGCAGACCACGACGGGAGGAGGGAGTGACACACCTCCGCCGACGGGTACTCGGGCTCGCCGCCGACGCGGGGTCGGGCGGCCTACCGTTGCGGGTCAGCGCCGGATTCGGACCGGACTTCCCCCGTCGGCGGAGTCACGACATGACGGCCCATCATGGCGATCCCCCGAACAGCGGGTCAAGGGATCCCGGGCCCGGCCCCCGTTTCGGCCGGGCCGGGACGAGCAGGCGGAAGCCCGAACGCTTCACCCCGGTCCACGGCCGGCCCACCACCCCTGACGGTCCGTTGGGGGCGCGCGGACGCCGCCGCACTCCCTCCTGGCGGCATGTGCACGTCATGCGCAAACTCGCCAGCCCCACCCCCCCTCTCCCAGCCAGGCACCCCCGACAGCCGTCGCACGCGGTCGGCGGTCCGGCCATCACCCCACGTCAGAGCGGCCCGTGGGCGGCCTTCGGTCGACGGCCCGCCCACCCGGCCCCGGAACCACTCGCGACCGACCAGCCCCACCTGCCCCACGTCTAGCCGAAAGTTCGGATGGAAATGACCGATAACACGTCAGGTCAGGATTTGTTCGATTGACCCTCACAAAGGCGGCCTGGATACTGATCGAGCACGACGCAACGGAAACTCGTTGCGAAGCGGACTCCGATTCGACATTTCATCCGACTGAGGAGAATCCATGATCTCGAAGACGAAGAAGGTCGTGAGCTCGATGGCCATGGCCTTCGCCGCGGCGGCCACGCTCACCGTGGCCGTGCCGTCCGGCAACGCCTTCGCCATCGACCACATCCCGTGTGACGGGAGCCGTAATGACTTCCTGAAGATCTGGTCGCACCTCGACGGCCGTGACAGCGTCGACTGCTACGCGAACGGGGGATCGATCGGCTTCGGCGGCTGGTGGGTCGACCGAATCTCCACGGGGAACAACGACCTGGTCTACTCCGACGACAACGGCGACTCGGTGAGGATCAACCGCTGGACCGACATCACGTTCCCGAACCACCCGCCGAAGGTCAACTCCATCCGAATCCTCTGACGATCCGGCGGAGCGGTCCCCGAACGGAAATTCGCCCGGCCGAATAGCCGCAAGTCCCCGGATCACTTTGGTCGCCATCGAATTTTCTGTGACGTGAATTCGCTCCGCTCCGGCCCACCGGCGCCGGCCACCCCGTCCAGGGGCCGGCCGGCGTCGGCATGTCGCGGCACGGCCGCCCGCCGAGCCCCGGCCTCCGCACCCCGAAGGGCGAGAAGACCGGGTGCGCGGCCCGACCGCGGTGGATCAGCGCGGTCGGCGAGGTCGGCGAGGGCACCGGCAGCACCGGGTACGGCTCCCTGCCCCGAGACCGGTTCGCGCCACCGTCCCGCCCGGCGGCTCAGCGGACGCTCACCTGCCAGGCGCTGTAGGCCGCGGTCATGCGGCCGGCGATGCCGGGGCAGAAGTAGGCCGACGGGTTCATGGTGGCGGCGGGGAAGACGGTCGAGCTGGAGGGGCCGGCGTCGCTCCAGGTGCCGGTGGCGGGGGTGCGGACCTTCAGCCCGGTGGTCTCGACGACCCGTCCGCTCAGGTCCCGGCAGACTCCCACGTTGCCGCCGGCCGTCCGGTCGGAGTAGTACTCGAACATGTCCCAGCCGTAGTCGAGGCCGGTCTGGTCGGTGCCCCGGCTGGTGAAGAACGGGTCCCAGGTGCTGGTGGCGACGTTGTAGAAGGACGCACTCCAGGTGTTGGTCCGGGCGTCGGTGAGCTGGATCTCGACGCTGTAGGCGGAGCGGCCGTTCACGGTGGCGCCGTACTTCCGGAGGAAGGCGGCGTCGATGTCGACGGTCGCGCCGACCGCCTGGGCCGGGTCGGTGGTGCACCAGTCCCAGGCCCATATCTGGGCGCTGTCCCGGGTGTGGACGGTGACCATCTCGATGCAGGAGTTGCTGCGCGGCTTGGTGGTGGGGGCGTAGAGGAAGTCGTTGGCGCCGCTCAGGCGCAGCGTGTCGTCGAGGGTGTGGGTGGCGATGACGGCGTCGAAGCCGGTGTTGCCGCCGGGGCCCAGCTCGGTGCCCCACCACCGGTGGGTCTGGGCGGCGATCGGCTCCCGGGCGGTGCGGTTCGCGGCCGCCTCCGAGAGCCGTGCCTCCGAGGGCCGCGCCTCCGTGGCGAGGCCCGCGCGCAGCTCGCGGAACCGCTGGACGCCGGGCCGGTCCTGCGGCCTGATGCCGGCGTCGCCGAGAACGCGGCCGGACACGGGGGCGCCCGTCGGTGCGTCGGCCCGCGGGGCGGCCGGGCGAACGGCGTGGGCGGCGGACGGGGCCTGCGCCGAGACCGGGGCCGCCTGGGCGCCGGGGGCGAGGACGGTACCGGCGAGGACGAGTGCGCACACGCCGGCGGCCGCGGCCGCCGTCCTCAGCGCGGACGGACGGCACGGACGGATTGAACGAGACGAGCGGGACGAGCCGGACGAGCGGGACGAAGATGTCGTGCTCATGACACTCCTGAGTCGTGGGGGAACCGCCGGCGGTGGCAGCCCGCCGCCCGCCGGGACCGGACCGGTTGCACGGGGGATCCGGTCACCGACGGGCGGAGCGGTGGCCATCAGCGTGGGCCAGGCCCCGGCACGACACAATCCGGCCGCCCGAAGTACCCATACTCAATCAATCCGCCCAGCCGGAAGGCCCGTTGGCGGATCGGGCGGGCGTCCGGCCCCCGAACGGCGGGCATCCTCACGGGTGGGCACACCAGCGCACACCCGCCCCCGCCCGCACCGGACCGGACCGGACAGCACCGGCCCCGCCGCGGACGGCGGGCGGGCGCAGCCCCGCACACACCGTCAGGACGAGCGGAGGCGCGTATGAACGACCCCTGGAGGACCGTGCTCCACGGTTCCCTCGGCGACCCCGCCCGCCCCGGGACGGTCCTGCTGGTGGAGGGCCCGGCCGGCACCGGCAAGTCGCACCTCGTGGAAGGACTGCGCCGCCGCCACCCGGCCGGATCCGGTTGCCTGGCCCTGACCTGTGCCGACCCGTCCGACGACGGCGCGCGGCACGCCTTCGACGCCTTGGCCCGCGTGTTCGACCCCCTGACCAGGGCCGCCGCCCCGACGCTGCTGGTCGTGGAGGACGTCCACCGGGCCGACGAGCGCACCAGGAGCCGGATCCTGCGCCTGGCCCGCACCCTGCCGAGCGGGTGCGCCCTGGTGCTCACCTGGCGGCCCGAGGACCTCCCCGCCGCCCGGCCCCTGCTGGGCGAGCCGCTCGCCTGCCCACCCGGCGCCGCCGCCCTCCGGATCCGGACCGGCCCGCTCCCGGCCCCGGTGGCACGGGAGTTGGCCGAACGGACCCTGGGCGCCCGCTGTCCGGACGACGTGATCGAGCGGCTGTACGCGGTCACCGGCGGTGTCGCCCAGGTGCTCGTGGACGTCCTGCCCGTCCTGGCGGGCACCGCCCCGGACGGGCCGACCGTGGACGCCGTCGAGGCGCTCGACGCCCCGCCGCGCCTGGCCGAGACCGTGCTGGGCCGACTCGCCGGCCTGCCGTCGGACGCCCGGCTGCTGGTGCACGCCGCGGCGGTGCTCGACGAACCGGCCGCCGAGGCCGAGTTGGCGGCCCTGACCGGTCTGGCGGCGGAGCCGGCCCGCCGCGCGCTCCTCGCCGCCCTCACCACCGCCGTGCTGACCGACCTCGGCCCCCGGCGGTACGGCTTCCGCGTACCGCTCGCCGCCCGGGCCGTGGCCGCGAGCCTGCCCGCCCCCGAACGCGCCGACCTGCACCACCGGGCGGCGCGGGTACTGAGGCGGCGCACCGATGCCCCCTGGCCGCAGGTCACCGGGCACCTCCTGGCGGCAGGGGTCCGCCGCGGCCTGCTCCGGGCCGCCGAGCGCGCCGCCGAGACCCACGCCGCCGCCGGGCGGCACCGCGAAGCCGCCCGGCTCCTCCAGGACCTGCTCGCCGATCGCCGGATCCCCGGCCCCGCCCGCGCGAGGCTCGCCACGACGGCCCTGCGCCGCCTCGCCGGGTTCACCCTCCAGGACGCCGGCGCCCTGCTCGACACCCTCACCCGCGCCCCGCTCCTGCCCGGCCCGCTGCGCGCGCAGGCCCGGGTGCTGCAGGGACTGTCGCTGTGCGCCCCGACGACACCGGACCACGACAGCTGGCTGCACCTGGAACGCGCCGCCAGGACCCTGCCCGACGAACCAGGCCTCGCCGCACGCGTCCTGGCCGCGATGTCCATGCCGCACTGGCCCGGCATCCCCCTCGCCGAGCACCGGCAGTGCGCGCGACGGGCCGGCGCCGCGATGGCGGCCACCACCGACCCCGTCCTGCGGGCCGCCGTCAACGCCAACCTCGTCGGGCTGCTCCTGACCCTCGGCGACCCCGGGGCCGAACAGTCGCTCCCGGCCCCGCGACCGGACGAGAACCAGGACGGGCACGAGGACGAGGACGAGGAGGGGAACGGGAACGGGAACGGGGACCACGGCGACGCCGCGTCGGCCGGCCACCGGGCCCGCGCCCTGTGCAACGCCGCCGACGCCACCCTGTGGCTCGGCCGCTACCAGGACAGCCGGGCGTTCCTCGAACGCGGCGCGGCCCTGGCCGGACGCCACCACGCCGGTCCCCACGTCGCCCACGGCATCCGCAGCATCCGGCTGCTCCTCGACTGGGCCACCGGCCGCTGGAGCGGCCTCGCCGACCGGGCGGCCGACCTGGTGGCGGACACCGCGCGAACCCCGGTGCTCGGGCACGAGGCACGCACCGTCCTCGCCGCGCTGTGCCTCGCCCGCGGCGAGTGGTCGCAGTGCCGGGCCTGGCTGGCCGGCGACCTGGCGCCGCACCCGGACCAGCAGCTGGCACCGGTGGCGGCGCTCTCCTCGACCGTCCTCGTCCGCCTCGCCCTGGCCCGAGGCGACCATGACGACGCCAGGACGCACGCGACACAGGCCTGGGGCCGGCTGCGGAGCAAGGGCGTCTGGGCCTGGGCGGCGGAACTGGCGCCCTGGGCCGTCACGGCGGCGCTGAGCGCCGGCGACCCCGCCACGGCCCGGACGATGGCCCGGGACCTCCTCGCGGTCCCCGCCGCGCCGCACCTGCCCCTCGCCGCGGCCGCCCGACGGTGGTGCCGCGCCACCCTGGCCGAGCACGACGGAGACCTCGCGCGTGCCGCGGCCGGCTACCGCGCCGGCGCGGACGCCTACGCCGCGCTGCCCCGCCCGTACATGTCCGCCTTGGCGGCGGAGGCCGCGGCCCGCTGCGCCGAGGCGACGGGTGAGAGCGAGGACGTCGACCGCGACTCCGTCGACCGGCTGACCGACGCCCTCCTCGTGCTGACCGGGCTCGGCGCCACCCACGACGCCGCCCGGGTCCGCTCCCGCCTGCGCGCCCTCGCGCCCCCGCGCCGCGGCCGGCCCGCCCATCCCGGGCTCTCCCCGCGCGAACGGGAGGTCGCCGGACTCGCGGCCGACGGCCTGACCAACCGTCAGATCGCGGCCGCACTGCACCTGTCCACCAGGACCGTCGAGAACCACGTGGCCAGGGTGCTGCGCAAGCTCTCCGTCCCGTCCCGCCGCGACCTCCCCGCACGGCTCTGACCCGCGCCCCGGCCGCTGCCGACGGTCCGCCGACCGCGGCCGGCCCTCCCCGCGGCCGCGCTCCTCGGCAGCCCGCTCAGGCCCCGCAGCCACACCCGCTGACCCGACCGATCGACGATCCGGTGTTCGACTCGGCGAGTCCGCCGTCCGTAGGATGCCGGTCCCGGGCAGCGCCGCCCGGATGACGTCCCCTGACGGACCGTTCGCCGAGCGGTGGACAGAGAGCAGGCACCCTTGAACCACCTCCCGACCACGACGTCCGGCGGCTCGCTGGTCATCGGCAGCGCCGCCCGGGCCGGCACCCGCGGCGCGGGCCTGTCCACCGTCCGGTACGACGCCACCGGCGCCATGAGCCTGGTCGGCACGGTGCCGGTCGACCAGCCCTCCTACGCGGCCCTCGACCCGACGCGCGCCGTCCTGCACGCCGTCCTGGAGCAGGAGACCGGGCAGGTCCTGTCCGTCCCGATCGATCCCGGCACCGGGGTCCTCGGCCTGCCCGCCACCACCGCCAGCGGCGGCGCGGGCCCCTGCCACCTCGCGATCCACCCCGACGGTTCGCACCTCTTCGCGGCCCACTACGACGACGGCGTCCTCTCGGTCATCCGTCTCGGCGACGACGCGACCGCCGCCGAGACGGTGCAGACCATTCGCCACCCCGGCCGGGAGGCCTCCGGCGGGCTGCACACCACCCCGCACGCCCACATGGCCGCCCCCTCCCCGGACGGGCTGTTCCTCCTCTGCACCGACCTCGGCACCGACCGGGTGCACATCTACGCCTTCGCCCCGGCCACCGGCCTGCTCAGCGCGCACCGGACGACCCGGCTGCCGGACGGCAACGGCCCCCGGCACCTCGCCTTCCACCCCTCGGCCGGGCACGCCTACGTCCTCAACGAGCTCTCCTCCACCCTCACCGTCTGCCGCTGGGACGCGCTCTCCGGCTGCCTCGAACCCACCGCCGAGCTGGAGACGCGCCGGGATCCGGGAGCGCCGACCGCCAACTCCGCGGCCGCCGTCCGGGTGTCCGCGGACGGCCGGTTCCTCTACACCACCAACCGCGGCGACGACGCGATCACCGTGTACGCCCTCCTGGACCACGGTGCGACCGTCGAGCCGGTCGAGATCGTCGCGTGCGGCGGATCCTGGCCCCGCGACATCGCCCTGACCCCCGACGGGCGGCTCCTGTTCTGCGCCAACCAGAGGTCCGACACCCTCACGGCCTTCCACCGCGACCCGGTCTCCGGGCGCCTGACCCCCGCCGGGGAACCCTTCCCGGTCACCGCACCCACGTCCGTCCTGCCGGTCGGCCCCTGAGCACAGGGCCCGGCCGGCCCGGCCACCCCGGCCGGGTCAGCCGGGTCGCCCGTCCTCTCGGGGCGCCGTCCGCCCACCCGGTGGGCACCGCGTACCGTTGGCCCGCACCGACCGCACCGACCGGCCGTGACCTGGTGTTTCCGGTTCGGGGACGGATGCGCCACCGTCGCCCGCAAGGAGCAGAGCCCTGAGTACGTCGTTCGCGGAAGCGCTGTCCATCGGGCTGCTGGCGCTGGTCCTGGTCTGCGCGGTGGTGCGGCCGTGGGGGTGGCCGGAGGCCGTGGTCGCGGTCCCCGCCGCCGGGCTCGTGGTCGCCACCGGCGCGATCCCGCCGGCGCACGCGGCGGCCGAGGCCGAGCGGCTCGGGCCGGTGATCGGCTTCCTCGCCGCCGTCCTGGTGCTGGCCAAACTGTGCGACGACGAGGGCCTGTTCCGCGCCTGCGGGGCGTGGATGGCCCGGACCGCAGGCGGGAGTCCGCGGCGGCTGCTGGCGCAGGTGTTCGTGGTGGCCTCGGTGGTCACGGCGGTGCTCAGCCTCGACGCCACCGTGGTGCTGCTCACCCCGGTGGTGTTCGTCACCGCGGCCCGGCTCGGCGCCCGGCCCAAGCCACACGTCTACGCCTGCACCCACCTGTCGAACACCGCCTCGCTGCTGCTGCCGGTCTCCAACCTCACCAACCTGCTGGCCTTCGCCGCCAGCGGGCTGAGCTTCACCCGCTTCGCCGCGCTGATGGCACTGCCGTGGCTGGCGGCGATCGCCGTCGAGTACCTGGTGCTACGCCGGTTCTTCGCCGCCGACCTGGACGCCGGCGCACCGGCCACGGGCGCACCGGCCGCGGGCGAGGTAGCGGCGGGTGAGGTGGCGGCACCGCCGATGCCGCTGTTCGCCCTCGTGACCGTCGCCTGCACGCTCGCCGGCTTCGTCCTGGCCTCGGTCGTCGGCGTCGATCCGGCCTGGGCGGCCCTGGCCGGCGCGCTCGCGCTCGCCGTCCGGGCCCTGGTCCGGCGACGCACCACCCCGGTCGCGATCGTCCGCTCGGCCGCCGTGCCGTTCCTGGCCTTCGTGCTGGCGCTGGGCATCGTGGTCCGGGCGGTCGTCGACAACGGGCTGGCCTCCGCGCTCGGACACCTCGTCCCGCACGGCGTCTCGCTGCCCGCGCTGCTCGGTACGGCGGTACTGGCGGCGGTGCTGGCGAACGCCATCAACAACCTGCCCGCCACCCTCGTGCTGCTGCCGTTGGCCGTGCCGTCCGGCGCCGGGGCGGTCCTGGCGGTGCTGCTCGGGGTGAACATCGGCCCCAACCTCACCTACGCCGGGTCCCTGGCCACCCTGCTGTGGCGGCGCATCGTCCGCGAGCACGACACCGGCATCGGCCTGGGCGAGTTCACCCGGCTCGGGCTGCTCGTCGTGCCCGCCGCCCTGCTCCTGTCCGTGCTGGCACTCTGGGGATCGTTGCAGGTCATCGGGGTATGAGGAGCACCGGGACCATGAGGAGGAGGACCCCGTGACCGTCGTCGTCTGGATCACCGAAGGCACCTGGCCCGGCTGCGTGGACGCCGCCCGCACCCATGCGCCGCAGGGCGCGGAGGTCGTGCTGCTCCATGTCAGCGGCCGGGAGGTGCCGGGCGTCGCGCACGGCGCGTTCGCCGGGCTGCTCGGCCGCGGCCACCGCGAACGGGATCCCGGCACCCGGGTGGAGGGCCTGGCGGCGGCCTCCGCCCGGCACCTCCTGGACGCCGCCGCCGACCGCCTCGGCCGGCCCTGCGCCCGGGTGGAGCGCACCGGGCGGGTCGAGCGCGAGGTCGTCGCGGCGGCCGAGGGCGCCGAACTGCTCGTCCTCGCCCGCGACGGCGACCGCAGCCGCCTCGGGCCGCACAGTCTCGGCCCCGCGACCCGTTTCGTCGTCGACCACGCGCCTTGCCCCGTACTGCTGGTCTGGCCGGAGCCGGCACCGGACACCGCGACGATCCCTCCCCCGCCCGAGCGGCGGTAGCGGCTGCGGCGACGGCAGCAGCGCCTGCGACAGCCACGGCCGCGACGACCCCGGGCCCGATCGCCGTCCCCGACGATCGGGCCCGACGATCGGGCCCGAAGGTGCTACCCGGCGCGGGTGGCGCTCCTGGGCGCCCGGCGGCGGTCCGAGGAGCCCTGGCTGTCGCGGTCGGTGGCGGTCCGGGTGCCGCCGGAGGCCCGGGTGGGGCGGCCGTAGCGGGAGCGGCTCGCGGACGGGCGGCGGCGCGGCCGCTCGACGACGGGGTCGGCGATCACGGTGGGGATGCCGGTGGGCACGCGGGCGCCGGTAATCCGGGCCAGGTCCTCGCCGCCGGCGCTGACCCTGGTGGTGACGGGGGTGATGGCGGCCGTCGACATCATGCGGGCCATCCCGCGACGCTGGTTGGGCAGCACCAGCGTGACGACGGTGCCGGACTCTCCGGCCCGGGCGGTGCGGCCGCCCCGGTGGAGGTAGTCCTTGTGGTCGCCCGGCGGGTCCAGGTTGACGACGAGGTCGAGCCCGTCGACGTGGATGCCGCGGGCGGCGACGTTGGTCGCGATCAGGGCCGTGACCTGGCCGGTGCGGAACTGCTCCAGGGTGCGGGTGCGCTGCGGCTGGGACTTGCCGCCGTGCAGGGCCGCGGCCTTCACGCCGTTCGCGAGCAGGTCGTCCACCAGGCGGTCGGCACCGTGCTTGGTGTCGATGAACATGATCACCCGGCCGTCGCGGGACGCGATGTGGGCGATCGTGGCGTTCTTGTCGAAGTTCTGCACCTGCAGCACGTGGTGCTCCATGGTGCTGACCGCTCCCGCCGACGGGTCCACCGAGTGGGTGACCGGGTCCTTGAGGAAGCGCCGCACCAGGCGGTCGACGTTGCGGTCCAGGGTGGCGGAGAACAGCATGGTCTGGCCGCCTTCGGCGACCTGCTCCAGGAGCTCGGTGACCTGCGGCAGGAAGCCCATGTCGGCCATCTGGTCGGCCTCGTCGAGCACCGTGATGCCGACCCCGTCGAGCCGGCAGTCGCCACGCTGGATCAGGTCCTTGAGCCGGCCGGGGGTGGCCACCACGACCTCCGCCCCGCGGTTCAGCGCCTGTGCCTGGCGGCTGATCGACGTCCCGCCCACCACGCTCGTCATCCGCAGCCGCACCGCGTGGGCGTAGGGGGTGAGGGCGTCGGTGACCTGCTGCGCGAGCTCGCGGGTGGGGACCAGCACCAGGGCCAGCGGGCGGCGCGGCTCGGCCTGCTGCCCGGCGGTACGGGCCAGCACCGCGAGACCGAACGCGATGGTCTTTCCGGAGCCGGTCCGGCCCCGGCCGAGGACGTCGCGGCCGGCCAGCGAGTTCGGCAGCGTCGCGGCCTGGATCGGGAACGGCTCGGTGACGCCGTTGCGGGTCAGCACCGACAGCAGGGCCTTCGGCATGTCGAGTGCGCCGAAGGACTCGACGGCCGGCAGCGCCGGCGTGGTGCTCACCGGCATCGCGAACTCGCCCTGGGGAGCGGAGCCCTGACGGTTGCCCCGGCCTGCGGGGCGGCGGCCTCCGGACGGCCGGTCGCCGTAGAAGGAGCTGCCGCCGGAGCGGGACCCGGAACTGCCGCCGGAGCGGGAGGCGGCGCTGTAGTGCGAGGAACGACTGGAGCGGTTCATGCGGGAAACCTTCTTCGGGGCGGCACGTCACGAGGAAGGCCCGGGGCGGCGCGGGGCGCCGGCGGAGACCGCAGGGGAACGGGCCGGAGGTGTGACGGGCGGAGCGTGGACGGTGGAACCGTGCGGCACGCCGTCTGCGGTCGACGCTCACCGCGGAAGGCGGGAGCAGAGGAACCTTGAACCGTGAGGTGTCACGGCAGGGCGCCGATCCGGACGCGACGCTGTGCGTCTCGCGTGGGGACGGCCGCCGGTGGCGGAGCCATGGGCCTGGACGGCCGGGGGGGGACATGCCCTGGCGCCAATGCCGAGGGGCCCGCACCGGGCATGTGCGCGGTGCGGGCCCCTCACTGCTGGGCAGGTGCCGTGGCAGTCGAACTACAGCGGGCGAATGTTCTCGGCCTGCGGGCCCTTCTGGCCCTGCGTGACGTCGAACTCGACCTTCTGGCCCTCGAGCAGCTCACGGAAGCCGTTGGCGTTGATGTTCGAGTAGTGGGCGAAGACGTCGGGGCCGCCACCCTCCTGCTCGATGAAGCCGAAGCCCTTCTCCGCGTTGAACCACTTCACAGTGCCATTAGCCATAAAAAAATCTCCTTCAAGGGACTGTACCGAAACACGCACAGCGCGCGCTTCGAGTCACCGCATGGAGCGCCCACCGGGGAAGAGCCGGGGAACAAAAAATGCGCCTGCAATACATCAGCAGGCGCACACAAAGTTCATGGGAACCACTACTGCAACTAACTCGACTGTAGCAGGCCGCGGCCCGCCGCGGCGGGCCGTCCCGCTCCCGGTTTCACCGGCGCGGCTCCCCGGGGCGCCGGCTCCGGGCCGAGCGGACCGTGAACGCCCTTCAGCAGCAGGCCCCTTGGGCGCGCCCCCGGGCCCCGGCGGGTTTTCCCGCGGTGCGCAACGTTCACCCTGCCGGTGGGATTTCAAGGTCCGGTCGGAAATTCTCTGCGCCGATCATTCCCGCAGCCACGCTTCCGGGCCCATACTGGACGTGATGACAAAATTTTCAGCAGGTCACCGCCCCCTGCCCGGCAGCCCCTTCAAGCCTCGGGTGGAGCCCCCGCGCAAGTACTTCGCCGTCGGCGACCGGGTCACCCATGACGGGTTCGGCCTCGGCATGGTCATCGGCGTCGAAGGCGACGGCGACATCGCGGTCCTCGTCGACTTCGGATCACGGCAGGAACGCGTTCCCCAGCCGTACACCGCGATGTTCAAACTCTGACGTCGGATGCCCGGACGCCCGGCCCCTCGGCCGATCGTGCCGTGCAGCAAGGCGTCACGCGCAGAGCAGTGGAAAGGGGCGAGGCCCCGCACGCCCCGTAACGGTGGCGCGCGGGGCCTCGTGTCGTAGCCGGCCCGGGCCGGGACGGTCAGGTCCGCCCCGCTCGTCCCGCTGTCACGACTGCTCCCCCGCCCGCAGTTCGGTGGCGATCTGACGCCGCCCGGCGATCAGCGTCTCCAGCACCACCCCGAGGCCGACCAGCAGGGCCAGGCCCGCGGTGGGCAGCAGTACCGGCACCAGCACGGGGGTGATCACCTCGCCGACCCTGGCGCCGACCAGGGTCGAGATGTCGAAGGCTCCGCCCAGCAGTCCGACCGCCGCCAGGGCGACCAGGCCCCCGCCGACGGCCGCTGCCAGGGTCTGCGGCAGCGCCTCGGTGACGATCAGCGCGAGCCCCTGCCGGGGCCGCAGGCCCATCGTCCGCAGCCTGGCGAGCAGCGCCGTGCGGTCGGGCGCGGCCCGGAACAGCGTCAGCAGCACCGCGAGCAGGGCGAACCCGGCGCCGGCCGCCGCCGCGTACCAGAACAGCCGCCCGGCGGCGTGCTGCAGCGGATCGTCGCCGAGCTCGGCGGCCCTCTCCCGGCTGCTGTGCACCGTGTACCCGGCGGGCAGGCCATGGGTGGCCTTTCCGACGGCCTCCGCGCCGTCCGCGACCAGCTTGGCGACACCGGTCGGCTGGGCCCCGCCGTTCTTGTCCCGCAGCGCCGCCCTGACCTGCTCGGGGTCGACGTCGCCGACGGCGAACCACTCGTTCAGCCGCTTGGTGTCCGGCAGGCGCTCCCAGGCGGGACCGGCGGGGACGACGATGAACGGTTTGCCCGGGTCCGGCAGCGCGGGCGTGGCGACGACGGTCTCGGCGACGGTGAGGCGCAGGTCGTTGCCGTTGGGCGTGCGCACCTGGGACGACCCGGCGGCCAGGCGCTCGGCCAGGTCGCGGCTGACCAGCGCGGGCACCGGGCTGTCCGGGCCGCCGGGGGCGGCCGCCAGCTTCGCCGGGTCGAACTCGCCGACCCCGAGGGTCCGGGCGATCTCGGCGTACGCGTTCGGATCGACCACCATCACCAGGTGGGCCTCGGTGTAGCTCCGGTCGGCGCCGGCGATGCGGGCCTTGGACTCGACCCACGCCGCGGTCGAGGCCCGGGCGCCCGGCAGTTCGCCGACGGCCTTGGTGAACGACTCGCTCAGGGTGGCGTAGCCCGGGAGGGAGACGCTGATGTCCCCGCCCGTGGAGATGCGCGCGGCGCGGGTCCGCACCTGGTCGACGGTGGTGAGTACGGTGGCGCCGAAGCCGGTCGTGGTGACGGCGATCAGGAGGGCAAGCAACGGCAGGGCGGAAGGCCGCCGACGGCCCGAGGTGTCGCGGGCCGCCCGGGCCAGGCCGAGGAAGCCCACCAGTCCGCGGCCCCGGCCGGCGAGCGCGGCCAGCCACCCGACCAGCAACGGCTCGATCCGGGCCAGCAGCAGGCCGCCGGTGACCGCGAGCAGCAGCGGAGCGGCCACCAGCAGCGGATCCAGTCCGGCGCCGGTGCCGACGCCCCGGCGCCGGACCTCGGCCACGGCCGCGGCGGTGACCGCCAGGACGGTGAGTTCGCCGACCAGCCGACGCCGGCCGCCCGCCGCCCGCGGGCGCGCCCAGAGCAGGGCGGCCCGGGCCGGGAAGGCCAGCAGGGCGATCAGCGTCGCGGCCAGGGCCGCCGACACCGCGTACTCCCACCGGGGGGTGGGCAGCAGCACCAGCGCGAGCGCCGTCCCGAGCACGGCGGCGGGCAGGACGGTCACCGCGCCCTCGCCCAGCAGCCGCCGCGCCACCCCGGCGAGGGAGCCGCCGCGGGCCCGGAGCAGCCGGATCTCGGCGGTGCGCCGGTCCGTGCTCAGGGCGGCGGCCAGGAACAGCACCACGGTGGCGACGCCCGCGACGCCGGCCGGGCCGATCGTGCTGAGCGACAGCGAGGCCCGGTAGCGGTCGTCCGCCCGGCGGAGGAGGTCGGGGAGGCCCGAGGAGGTGTGCAGGTCGGGGCGCCCGGTCAGGCCGGCCAGGGCGGTGGCGTCGCGCCCGGTCATGAAGGAGGCGAGGATGCCGCGGGTGCGGTCGAGTCGGTCGGCGTGCAGCGAGGCGGCATCGACGGGCAGCCGCCAGAAGTTCTCGGCGTTCGTACCCCAGTGGGCCATCGCGGGCAGGCTGCCGCCGTCGACGAATCCGGTGGTCGCCCAGTGCTCCTGCCGCGGATCGGTCCGCAGACAGGCGCGGTCCGGGCAGCCCAGGTCCTGCCAGAACGGGTCCTGGACGTCGTTGACCCGGTAGAGGCCGGCCACCACGGCGGTCCGCTTGGCGCCCGCGCCCTCCTCGCCGTTGTCGATGACGTCACCGAGCTTGATGTGGATGGTCTCGGCGGCCTTCTTGCTGATCACGATCGGCAGCGGGTCTCCGACGGCGGCGGGGGTCGGCCAGGTGCCGTCCGTCAGCGTCACCCGGTCGGCGAGGCCGTCCAGGTAGAGCAGGCCGAGGGTCGGGTCGGTCTTCTTCTCCGCGATCCGGACGTACTCCGGATTGCCCATGCCGTGGTCGACCACGGAACGGGCGCCGTAGGCCCAGCCCTGCCGAGTCAGCGTCAGCTGACGGCCGACCGCCTCGGCGAGCTGCCCCTGCACCCGGTCGAGGTCGACGGCCTTGTCGTCCTTCTGCGTCTTGGAGGTGGTCTGCAGACTGGTCTGGTTGACGCCGTTCTGACGGACGAAGTCCTGGAGCGCCGCGTCCGCGCCCCGGTCGGCGACGCGGGGGAAGGCCGCCGCCAGGAAGACCGTGACGAACGCCAGGGCCGCCATCAGCAGCGCGGCCAGCGGACTGGCGCGCAGCCGGGTGTGGACCCAGGGCGCGGGGCGCCGGACGGGACGGGGGTCGGGCACGGTGGTGCCGGCCTGGGTGGTCACATCTCCTCCACGAGGCGCAGCCGGTCGGCCCGTCTCGGCATTCGGTCACCGGATAGCGGACGATGCTGTCAGATCCGATCCGGGAACGGAAGGGACTTGCGCGAATCAAGTGGGAAATGAGCAAATCCCTTGCATTGACCGCTTCTCCGCCGGATAACGGCCCACTGCAATGCCATGCACACTTCACGGATTCGGCCTAGCGCACGCCTTTGACCAGGCAACTTCTCCCTTTGCGAATTCCCGTCCGATACGGTGAACCCGCGCAGCCGGTCCATCCGTTTCCCCGACGGCCACCGACGCCCGTATTCCGATTTATGCATTCATGGATCGATCGGCGTGACAGCACGTCATTTCCCGTGCTTCTGCCGTGGAAGAGCCGCACCCGCCGGCCCGCACCCCGCCCGCGCCTCCGCCCACGCCTCACCCGCGACGCCGGCTGAGCCACCCGCCGGGCCGCCCGGCCGCCCACCCGCCGGTCGACCTCGGCGGCCCGCTCACCGACCCGTCCGCCGCGTCCGGTACAGCCGATCGGGTGCACTCGGCGCAGCGTTGTGACGAAACCGCCTGCGAATCGCAGGCTGCCGCTCCATCCCGGTCAAAACATCTGATCCTCCATTGCTTTTATATGATGAGAGGACAGAGGTGAAGTCCAGTCAGCACCCGGTGACCGCCGTCACCTGGAGACATCGGCTCGGCAGGGCGGTCGGTTCCGTCCTGACCCTGACGCTCGTGCCCTTCGGCATGTCGCTCGTCGCACCGTCCGCCGCCCAAGCGGCCACTCTTCCCGGCAACCTCGGACCATGCCTGGGCGCGGACTGCCCGGCGACCTTCCCACCCGTCAACAACGGCCCCTTCGCCGGCCGCGACGCCGGCGTGAACATCTTCGTCGGCGGCGACTTCTCCATCCGGGGTTCGGCCGCCGAGGCCGAGGGCCACGTGGTGACCCTCGGCAACGTCGACATGAACAAGGCCGCCGGAGCGAGTTCCGGGTACAACGTCGGCATCGCCGGCGTCGGCTCCCGGGTCCCCCCGCCCGACGGCGCCGACTTCCTCACCGCCGGAGGCAACGTCACCGTGGCCCCGGGGCAGCGGCTCCTGGCCGACGGGGGCGTCGTCCGCTACGCGGGCACGGCGACCGGCACCATCACCGGCACGAAGACCCAGGACCCGCAGGCCGTGGCCGCCTACACGCCGCTGCGCGGCCAACTCCAGACGGCCAGCGCGTGCTACGCCGGTACCCCCACGCCCCGGCCCGCCACCGGAACCGCCGTCAACCAGGGCTTCCAGACCCTGCTCACCGGTGACGGCACCTCCGCGCTGCAGGTCTTCAACGTCGACTTCGACATCGCCGGACCGGGCGGCTCCACCCAGGGCATCGTGTTCGCCGGCATCCCCGCGACCGCGACGGTCCTCGTCAACCTCGTGGGCCCGGCCCGCACCATCAACACCTACAGCGGCAGCCTCCTGGACAACGACCCCCTGAACCAGCTCCGCGAACGACTGCTGTGGAACTTTCCCACCGCGACCACCGTCACCCTCACCGGGTCCGGGCAGTTCCAGGGCAGCGTGCTGGTCGGCAACCCGGGCAGCACCGCCACGGTCAACCTGCCCGGCACCAACGGACGGTTCTTCACCACCGGCTCGCTGCTGCACAACTCCGGTTCGGGCATGACCGGCACCGAGTTCCACGCCTACCCGTTCAACGGCAACCTCCCTGACTGCGGCAACCCGCCCGCCCCCACCGCGTCGACCAACGTGACCAAGGTCGACTCCGTCACCGCGCAGCCGCTGGCCGGCGCCACCTTCCAGCTGTGGCGCGAGACCAACGGCGTCACCGGCCTCCAGGCCACCGGGACCACCCCGGACACCAAGGTGGGCGCCCCCTGCACCACCGGGACGAACGGCGTCTGCTCCACCACCGGCCTCCCGCTGGGCACCTACTACTGGCAGGAGACCGCGGCACCCCCCGGCTACGACCTGCCGCAGACCGCGGTGACCACCGTCGTCCTCGACACGGACGGGCAGACCGTCCCGGTCACCGTCAAGGACACCAAGTCCCCGATCGTCGAGACCGGGTCCACCAGCGTGCTGAAGGTCGACTCCGCCACCTCGCAGCCGCTCGCCGGCGCCACCTTCCAGCTGTGGCACGAGACCAACGGCGTCACCGGCCTCCAGACCACCGGGGCCAACCCCGACACCCCCGTCGGCTCCCCCTGCACCACCCCCGCCAACGGCACCTGCTCGGCGAGCAACCTCCCGCTGGGCACCTACTACTGGCAGGAGACGGCAGCTCCTCCCGGCTACGACCTGCCGGACCTCAATGTGACCACCGTCGTCCTGAACACCAACGGACAGAACGTCGCCGTCACCGTCGCCGACGCCAAGACCGCCACCCCCACCGGCAGCACCAGCGTGCTGAAGGTCGACTCCGCCACCTCGCAGCCGCTCGCCGGCGCCGTCTTCCAGCTCTGGCGCGAGACCAACGGCGTCCCCGGCCTCCAGACCACCGGAGCCAACCCCGACACCGCCGTCGGCTCCCCCTGCACCACCCCCGCCAACGGCACCTGCACCGCGGACGGCCTGCCGCTCGGCACCTACTACTGGCAGGAGGTCTCCGCACCCCCCGGCTACGACCTGCCCGACCTCAGCGTGACCACCGTCGTCCTGAACACCAACGGACAGAACGTCGCCGTCACCGTCGCCGACACCAAGACCACCGCCCCCACCGGTACCACCAGCGTGCTGAAGGTCGACTCCGCCACCACGCAGCCCCTCGCCGGCGCCACCTTCCAGCTCTGGCGCGAGACCAACGGCGTCCCCGGCCTCCAGACCACCGGCACCAACCCCGACACCGCCGTCGGCTCCCCCTGCACCACCCCCGCCAACGGCACCTGCACCGCGGACGGCCTGCCGCTGGGCACCTACTACTGGCAGGAGACCGCGGCACCCCCCGGCTACGACCTGCCGCAGACCGCGGTGACCACCGTCGTCCTCGACACCAACGGCCAGAACATCCCGGTCACCGTCAAGGACACCAAGACGGTCACCCAGACCGGCTCGACCAGCGTCACCAAGGTGGACGCCGACACCGGACAGCCGCTCGCCGGCGCCGTCTTCCAGCTCTGGCGCGAGACCAACGGCGTCCCCGGCCTCCAGACCACCGGGGCCAACCCCGACACCCCCGTCGGTGCCCCGTGCACCACCCCGGCCTCGGGCGTCTGCTCCGCGAACAACCTCCCGCTCGGTACCTACTACTGGCAGGAGACCGCGGCACCCGCCGGGTACGACCTGCCGCAGTCCGCGGTGACCACGGTCGAGCTGACCAAGGACTGCCCGTGCGTGGAGGTCACGGTCGAGGACCACAAGACGTGCCCGCCGGAGCCGTGTCCGCCCGACCCCTGCCCGCCGGAGCCGTGGGCGTCATTGGGGTCGTTCGGCTCGTGGGGCTCATGGGACGCGTGGAACCGGCTGCACCACAAGCCGTATCCGCACGAGCACTTGAGCGCATGACCGCATGACCGCATGATGTGACGGCCCGGCCGGAGGAACCGACAGCGGCTCCTCCGGCCGGGAGGTCACGAAGTCAGGGGGTCAGGGGGTCAGGGGGCGGGGACTCAGGGGTCGGGGGCTCAGGGGCACTGCTTCCACGCGAGGTGGTACAGCGTGTTGATGCTGCCGTCCGTGGAGTCCATCGTCATGAAGCTGGTGGTGCGGGCCGGGTCGGAGCCGCCGGCCGCGACCCGCAGTTCGGTGTTGATGTTGAAGTTGCGTTCCTCCCCGCACGGGGCCCAGACCAGGGCGGCGACGTCGACGGTGTCCGTCGCCTGCCAGCTGTCGTCCCTCGGACCGTCGAACCGGTGGGCCTGGTAGGCGGTCTGGGGCTGCCCCTGGAAGTAGTAGTTGGCCCGCTCTATCCCGCCGGCGCCCTTCTCCAGGTGGGCGAAGCCGCGGTAGTCGGCGGAGGCGATCGCGTAGGTGAAGCCCTGGGGGACGTGCACCCGCAGGTCGAGCTGGCAGTTCTTCCGGAAGTCGGTCGGCTTCGACCCGACGCCGACCTGGGCGAGGTAGTCGCTGTAGGTGACGGTGAAGGCGGTGTTGTCCGGGGAGACGGCCACGGCGGCCGTTCCCGCCGGACAACCGGAGCCGTTGACCGTCGCGACGTCGATCACGATCCGGTCCGGCGGGGTCGGGAGCGGGTCGACGCCGAAGGCCGACGGGCCGGACAGCGACGCGGCGACGGCGGCCGCGGCGGCCAGTGCGCGGAGCAGCATGGGTTTCCCCTTCGATCGAGGATCTGGCACCGATGTGTGGCATGGACATGTCAGCACATCCCGGGGCTGCTGCCCAGGGGTCCGGCACCGGAACGCGCGGCGGCCCCGCCCCAGCCGCCACCCGGGCGAACTCGCTTCCCTCGGAAGCGAGTTCGTCACCCGCCCCCGGCATCCCGGCGGGCTGCCATCGTGGAACCGAGCGGACCGGCCCGGCAACCGGCCGTAGCAGGTCTCGCCATGAACGACAGGGTCGCGGGAGCGCCGACCGGCACCGCCGGGCTCAGCCTGTGAGCCCGAGTCACAGGATCAGGGCCTGTCTGGCTGGGTGCCGGGGCAGTCCGCAGGATGGCCGCATCGGACATCCCTGTCAGCCGTCGCGGCCGCTTCCGCCTGCCGTCCGAGGGCCCGGCCGCGCCTTCGTACCCGAAGGTGGTACTTCGCCGTGAGCAGCATCTCCGACCCGCCCCTGCCCGACCGGGCCGAGGAGGTCACGCCCCCGTCCGCCCGGGCCGAGGAGGTCCCGCCGCCGGCCGCGTCGGCGCAGGCCTTCGACCGGTGGCGCTACGCCGGGGTGTTCCTCCTGCTCTTCCTGTTCGGCACGGAGACCTTCCTGGTCTCGCCGCTGCTGCCGACCATCGCCGGCTCGGTCCACACCAGCGAGGCCGCCGCCGCCTCCAGCGTCACCGCCTACGTGCTGGTGTACGCCATCGCGGCGCCCTTCCTCGGGCTGCTGAGCGACCGGGTCGGCCGCCGCCGCACCCTCGTCCTGGGCACCGTGCTGTTCGTGCTCTCCAACGCCGCGGCGGCCCTGTCCACCGGGCTGACCCTGCTGGTCGTCTCCCGCGCGGTGGCCGGGCTGGCGGCGGCCGCGGCCGGGCCCGCGATCTGGGCGCACATCGCCGAGACCGCGCCCGAGGCGGTCCGCGGCCGGGCGCTCGGCCTCGGCATGGCCCTGTTCTCCACCGGCCAGGTGATCGGGGTGCCGCTCGGCGCCTTCCTGGCCGGACTGGCCGGCTGGCGTTCGGCGTTCTGGGCGCTGGCCATCGGCACCGCCGCGGCCGTGCCGCTGCTGCTGCGCCAGGTCCAGGCCCCGACGGCCAAGGCGACCGCGGCACGGGTGGGTGCCGTCCGGGCGATCCTGGCGGGCTGGGCCGACCCCACGCTGCGCCGCGCCCTGCTGGTCAACACCGCCTTCAACGCGGCCAACCTGGGCGCCTACACCTTCCTCGGCGCGCTGCTGGTGCAGCGCTTCGACCTCTCGGTGCAGGCGCTGGGCCTGGTGGGCGTGCTGGTCGGCGCGGGCAGCATCGCGGGTTCGCTGCTGGGCGGGCGGCTCGGCGACCGGGCCCGGGGCGCCGGGCGCTCCGACCTGCCGCTGCTGCCGCTGTGGGGCCTGCTGCTGGCGGCCGGCATCGCGGTGGCGGCCGAGGGGCCGGGCCTGGTGCTCGCCCTGGCCGGCGTGGTGGTGTGGTTCGTCGCCTCGGGCGGCTTCGTGACGGACCAGCAGACGCTGGCCGGCACCATCGCCCCGGAGTTCCGCGCGACCTCCAGCGCGTGGCTGACGTCGACCATGTACGCGGGGACCGGGGTCGGCGCCTGGGCGGTGGGCACCTTCGGCGACGTCGCCGAGGGCACGCTGCTGATCGGCGCCGGGCTCGCCCTGGTGGCCGCGCTCGGCGGCCTGGCGGTCAGCCTGGGGCTGCGCCGGGCGGCCGCCGCCGCGCCGCAGGCCTGAGCCCCTCCCGGGTCAGCCGACCCGGCGCTGCTCCTCCACGCCGCCGACCGCGCGCAGCGGGTGTTCGACCAGTTCGGACATCCGCGCCCGGTCGGCGGCGCCGACCGGGGTGAACAGCAGCACCGTCGCCGAGGGGTCGTCCACCGGGTGGAACGACGACAGGGTCAGCCGGACCGGGCCGAGCCCGGCCGGCTCGACGGTGACCGTGCGGACCGTCAGCTCCGCCACCGAGTGGCATCCCCACCAGTGGCGGAGCTCCGGCGCGTCCTCGTCCAGGTGCCGGTAGACCTCGCGGGTGCGGGGGTCGGCCAGGGCCGGCCCGGCCTGGGCGCGGAAGTGCTGGAAGACGTTCATCGCGAGCGGTTCCCAGTCGCGCAGCACCGCGCGCACCCGCCGGTGGGCGGCCATCACCCACATCAGGTTGCGCCGGTCGGCGGGCACGAACTCGGGCGAGCCCCAGAGCGCCGCCCACGCGCCGTTCCAGCCGCGCAGGTCGAAGTGACGGTCCAGCAGGACGGCCGGGCTGGTGGGCCAGGAGTCGAGGACGGGCTGGATCGCCTCGACGATGCGGTCGGCGCCCTCGGGGCCGGCCGCCGGGGCGGGCTCGTGGAAGCCGGCCAGGCGCAGGGCGTGCCGCAGGCCGGCGTCGTCCAGCTTCAGTACCCGGGCGATCGCCTCCAGCACCTGCCGGGACGCGGCGACCCGGCCCTGCTCGACCCAGGTGTACCAGGCCAGGCCGACGCCGGAGAGGGAGGCGACCTCCTCGCGGCGCAGCCCGGGGGTGCGGCGGCGGGTGGTGGCGGTGAGGCCGACGTCGGCGGGCTTGAGGAGTTCGCGGTGGGCGCGCAGGAAGGCGCCGAGTTCCCGTCCGGTGGGGGGAGTTGACACGGTGGGGCTCCTCGGCGTCGTTCGGTGCTGCGGGGTTCTCGGGGGGTACGGCCCCAGCGTAGGCGCAGCCCGCCGCCCACCCCAGGGGTGAGCGGCGGGCTACACACGCTGTTAACGGGAGGCCGGCTGCCGCGGGGTCAGGGTCCAGAGCCGGACGGGCATGTGGCTGACGTTCCCGCGCTCCTGCTGCCGGCGCCACGCGCTCTCGCCGACGGCGCGGAAGAACGCGGCCCGGCGGTCCTCCGGCACCAGGCGGCTGTAGTAGTCGCCGAAGGTGGCGGCGTGGAAGTGCTCGTACTGTTCGGCGCTGTCGACGGTGACGACGGCGTCGCGCTCCAGGTGGCCGGCCACCGTGAGGTGCGGGCCGATCACCGCCGCCAGGTCCTCGACGGTCCTGGTGCGGGTCGCGATCGGCAGCACCCCGCCGGCGGAGAACACGCCGGGCACCTCGTCGTACGGGGTGCCGAGGGCCACCAGGGCGTCGCGGACCAGTTCGTCCTCGCCGCCGAGGCCGTGCCCGTCCCGGGCGGGGTGGTAGCTGGTGAGCAGGAACCGGCCGCCGGGGGTGAGGTGGGCGCCGGCCCAGGCGAAGATCCGCTCCTCGTCCGGGTACAGCCAGTGCAGCACCGAGGTCTGGGTGATCAGGTCGGCCCGGAACGGCAGCGGTTCGGGCCTGGTGAGGTCGGCCTGGTGCAGGGCGACCCGCTCGCCGTACGGCCGCAGCCGGTCGGCGGCCTCGGCGATGCGGTGCTCGGAGCGTTCCAGGCCGACGGCGCGCCGCAGGCCGGGGAAGCGTTCCAGAGCGGCCTGCAGCAGCTGGCCGATCCCGCTGCCGAGGTCGATCAGGGACTCGGGGGTGTCGGTGACCTGGTCGAGCACCCAGTCCCGGTCCTGGACCTGCCGCAGCCGGCTGGCGTCGGCGTACCCGGCGAGGGTGCGGGACTGGATCTCGACGGCGGACGCGCTCACTTCTGCTTCTCCTCGGCGCTGGTGGGGCGGTCGACCAGGTGGAGCAGGCGCTCGCGGGCCTCGCTCTGGTCGTACCGCTTGAAGAGGTTGATCCGGTTGCGGGCGAGGTCGCCCCGGTGCACGTACTCGTAGAGGTCCTGGCGCTGGCCGAAGCCGTCGCCGGTGAGCTCCCAGGCGATCCGGAACAGCCGGGCCTTGCGCTCGGCGTCGATGCCGCGTCCGCGCATGTAGCGGTCCAGGTGGGGGCGCAGCCGGGGGTTGGCGAGGTCTCCCTCGGTGGGCTGGATGAGCAGTCCCGAGGCGCCGATCCGGCGGACGATCTCGACGGCGCTGCCGGCCACCTCGGCCGACCAGACCCGGGAGGCGGCGGTGTCGCCGGGGGCGAACAGGCCGCCGTCGGTGAGGCCGCCGCGTGCTTCGGCGGCGTCCAGGAAGTACTCGGTCAGCTCGGCGTACCCGGCGAGGCGCCCGAGGTCCTCCTGGATGTTGCGGAAGCCGTCCACGCCGATCGACTCGGCGACGAGGGTGGCGGTGGCGAGCAGGGTGCGCAGCCGCTCGCGGTAGCGGATGTGGCCGACGTAGGCACTCCAGGCGTTGATCCGGCCGAGGCCGAGCCGGGCCAGGGCGGCGTCGCGGAGCAGGAAGACGCGCTCCCAGGGCACCAGGACGTCGTCGAAGAACAGCATCGCGTCCTGCTCGTCGTACCGGGCGCCGAGCGGGTGGGCGTGGCCCCAGGGGGCGCTGCCGAGCGGCTCGCGGGCGAGCGTGACCAGGCCTGGGGTATTGAGGGGCAGCGCGAACCAGCTGACGAACTGCTCGCCGCGGCCCTCGGTGAAGGAGGCGGAGAGGTAGACCAGCACCTCGTGGGCGAGCGGGGCGAGGGTGGTGAGCTGCTTGGCGCCGCGCACCACGATGCCCTTGTCGTTCTCCTCGATGACGCGCAGGGCGAGGTCCGGGTCGTCCAGCGGGTTGGCGGAGCGGTCGATCTGCGGGTCGCCGAGGGCGTGCGAGAGGACGAGGTCGTTGGTGGCGCAGTGCCGGTACCAGGCCTCGGCATTGGCGCCGAAGCGCGGGTCGGCGCCGGCGAGCCGGTTCCGGAAGTCGTAAAGCCCGACGGCGATGGAGGCCATGAAGGCGGGTGAGCGGCCCTGCTGTCCGAGTGCCTCGGCGTGCCAGAACTCGGCGCTGCGGCGCTGCACCCGCAGGTCGTCGAGGGTGCGCGGGGGCTGGTAGGCGCGGGCCAGCCGCAGGCCGCTGTCCGGGTCCTGCCAGGTGAGCAGGTCGCGGTGCTCGGGGTCGTGCTGGAGGTCGATCAGTCGGGCCAGTTCGTCCACGGCCGGGCGGAACGCGGGGTGTTCGGCGGGGTTCGTGATCCGCTTGCCGTCGAGGTAGAGCTCGCGGCCGTCGTCGAGTTCGGCCCGGTAGCGGTCGCCGGTCAGCAGGCCTCGGGCGGTGGCGGGCGCGCCGCGACCGGTGACGGTGTCCAGCAGTGTCATGCGCCAACTCCGGTGGTGGTGAGGGGGGGTCGGGGCCAGTACGCGGTACTGGCCGTCGTGGTAGAGCAGGGGTGCGCCGTCGCCGCGGGCCGCGGCGGCGACCCGGCCGACCAGGATGGTGTGGTCGCCGCCGGGCAGGGCCGTGTGCAGCCGGCAGTCGAACCAGGCCAGGGCGGACTCGACGAGCGGGGCGCCGGTGGCGGCGGTCCGCGTCGGTACGGCGGTGAACGCGCCGAGGGCGCGGCCGGCCCCGGGGGTGGCGAACCGGCGGGCCACGGCGGCCTGGCGGTCCGTCAGTACGGACAGCCCGAACCGTCCGGAGGCGCGGGCCGCGGCGACCAGCGGGCTGTGCCGGCCGATCGCGACGGTGACCAGCAGCGGGTCGAGGGAGAGGGTGCTGAAGGAGGAGACGGTCTTGGCGAAGACCTCCTCGCCGGAGCGGGTGGTGACCACCGCGACCCCGCTGGTCCAGCCGCGGGAGGCGGCCCGGAAGTCCTCCTCGCGGACCGGGTCCGCGGCGTCCACGGTGTCCGGGGCGGGCGCGGCCTGCGCGGCGCCGCTCATCGCAGCCCCACCTTGTAGGCACGCAGCCACTCGTCGACCTGGACCAGGTGGTCGAGGCCGCCGACCGGGTTCGGCGCGGTGCGCGGGCTGGGCAGCGGTCGGCCCTCGGCGAGCAGCCGGCGGACCAGATCACGGTCCACCAGCTCGAAGACCGGCGCGTTCGGGTCGGCCAGCAGCTCGTGGGCCCGGGCCGTGAGCACCTCGGTGTAGCGCACGGCCGGGGTGGACGGGTAGCCGCTCTTGGGGCGGTCGGTGACCTGCGGCGGGAGCAGGTCGCGGACGGCGTCGCGCAGCAGCCCCTTGGAGCGTCCTTCCGGTGCCTTGAGCGCCCACGGGACGTTCCACAGGTACTCCACCAGGCGGTGGTCGCAGAACGGCACCCGCACCTCCAGCCCGACCGACATCGACACCCGGTCCACCCGGTCCAGCAGCGGGGGCAGCCAGCGGGTGAGCGCGAGGTGGAAGACCTCGCGGATCCGCGCGTCGGCGGCCGACTCGCCGGGCAGGCGCGGCACTTCGCCGAGCGAGCGGTGGTAGGCGGCGGCGGTGTACTCCTCGGGGCGGACCTCGGCCCGGACGTCCGGGCGCAGCAGGTCCGCCGGGGTGGCCCGGCCGTGCAGCCAGGGGAAGGTCGGGGCGCCGACGGCGGCGGCGTCGTGGAAGTAGGGGTAGCCGCCGAAGATCTCGTCGGCGGCCTCGCCGGAGAGGGCGACGGTGGAGCGCCGCCGCACCTCGCGGAAGAGCAGGTGCAGGGAGGCGTCCATCTCGCCCCAGCCGGGGCGGTCGCGGGCGCGCAGGACGGCGTCGCGGGCGTCCAGCAGGTCGTCGTCGGGGACCAGGACGGTGGTGTGCAGGGTGCCGATGTGTTCGGCGGCGGCCTCCACGTACGGGGCGTCGCGGGTGGTCCGCCAGGCGTCGGGGGTGCGGTCGGCGCTGCCGGGGAAGTCCACCGAGAAGCTGGTGATCTTGCCCTGGCCGGCCCGTTCGCGGGCGGCGGCGGCCAGGGCGGTGACGGCGCTGGAGTCGACGCCGCCGGAGAGCAGGGTGCACAGCGGCACGTCGCTGATCAGCTGGCGTTCGACGGCGTCGGCGAGCAGGTCGCGGACGGTCTGCCGGGTGGTCGCGGCGTCGTCCCGGTGCTCGGCGGACTCCAGCTGCCAGTACCGGACCTCCCGGGTGGCGGCGCGCTCGACGACCACCAGGTGGCCGGGCCGGACCTCGTGCAGGCCCCGGAAGATCCCGTGGCCGGCACTCGGCGCGGCGGGCAGCGCGAACAGTTCGGCGATGCCCTCGGTGTCCAGTTCGGCGCGGAACAGCGGGTTGGCGAGCACGGCCTTCGGCTCGGAGCCGAACAGCACGCCGCTGCGGTGGGCATGCCAGTAGAGCGGCTTGATGCCGAGGTGGTCGCGGACCAGCAGCAGTTCCTCGCGCCGGGCGTCCCACAGGGCGTAGGCGAAGATGCCGTTGAACCTGGTCGGCGCGGACCTGCCCCACTGGAGGTGGGCGCGCAGGACCACCTCGGTGTCCGAGCGGGTCCGGAAGACGTGCCCGAGGGCCTCCAGTTCGGTGCGCAGCTCGCGGTGGTTGTAGAGCTCGCCGTTGTAGGCGAGGACGGCGGCGGCGTCCGGTCCGGGGCGGTCGGCGAGCGGCTGGGCGCCGCCGTCCGGGTCGATCACGGAGAGCCGGCGGTGGCCGAGGGCGGCGTGGCGGGAGAGCCAGACACCGTCGGCGTCCGGGCCGCGGCAGGCCAGGGTGGCGGCCATCTCGCGGACGGTGCCGGCGTGGTGGAGGAGGTCGGTGTCCCAGTCGATCCAACCGGTGATTCCGCACATGGTCAGGACTCCCCGGGGTCGTCGGTGGCGGCGGGCGTGGTCGGCGCAGCGGTCTCGGCGGGCCCGGCCGTGCTCGCGGTCGGCTCGGCGGGCCCGGTCGCGGCCGTGGTCGAGGCCGTGGACTCCCAGCGGCAGCCGTGGCCGGTCGGGCCGTGGGTCAGGCGGTGCGCGGGCCGGTAGCCCTTGGCGCGGATGTTGGCGGACAGCGCCTCGGTGCAGTAGGTGCAGGGCGAGGCGAGGGTCAGCCGCACGCCCGAGCGCCGGGCCTTCTCGCGGTAGTCCCAGATCGCGCAGTGCGTGATGGTGAGCGCCGCGTGCTCGGGGCCGGGCGCCGCGTCGTCGTCGAACTCGTAGTCCGATCCGTACAGTTCGGCCTGCCGGGCGATCCGGTGGATCGGGTCGGCGGCGCCCCGGCCGTGGTCGGGCTCGACCTCGCGGTGCACCTCGGCGTTGGACCGGGCCCAGTCCCCGAGGACGGGCTCGCCGTACCGCAGGACGAGGAAACGTTCCATCAGCGCCTGGTCACGGAAGAACACCCGCTGCCACTCGACGGCCGGCGCGTCCTGCGCGGGCAGGTCGGCGAACAGCTCGGACTGCAGCACGAACCAGTCGGTGAGGTGCAGTTCGTCCCCGCGCGACACCAGGTACCGGGTCAGCCCGGCCTCGGCCTCGTGCAGCCGCTGACGCCAGAGCGCGGACCGCTCGGCGTCCGACATCGCGCGGTACGGCGACCTCGGCTGCTCCGCGTCGGAGCGCGGTCCGCTCCCGGCGGCCAGCACCGCCGTACGCGGGCCGGCCTCGGCCCCCGGCCGGGCACCGGGGCCGGTCGGACCGCCGGTCCCGTCGGATACACCCCCCATCGGGCCATCTCCCTTCGGCTGTACGGCCCCTCGGGCCGTCGCGTCGTCGTCGTTCCCGCCACGCTACGAAGCGGGCCGCACCCCCCGGTAGCCCCGAACGGCGCCGGTCAGGGCGCCGATCGTCGCCGTGCGGATGCTCCGAAGGTCGCCCTTCGGAGCGGCCCGGTGCGCCGTCCGTCGCCCGCCCCCGGACACGACGAAGGGCGGGCCCCGCGCAGATCGCGGGACCCGCCCTCGGGCGGTGGACGACGGACGGTGGACAGCGGACGGCGGACGACGGACGACGGACGACGGACGACGGACGGTGAACGGCAGACGGCGGACAGCAGGCGCCGACGGGGCTATCCGGCGAGCCCGTGGCGGTGGGCGTAGAGCGCGGCGCGCAGCCGGTCGGGCTGCCCGATCTTGCGCATGGCCTGGGTGAGGTGCTTCTTCACGGTGGCCTCGGCCAGGGCGAGTTCGCGCCCTATCTCGGCGTTGCTCAGCCCGTGCCCCAGCTTGACCAGCACCTCCCGCTCGCGCTCGGTCAGCCCGGCCTGCTGCGGGGGCAGCTCGCCGACGTGCCGGGCGGGGGCGGCCGCGTGGATCCGGGCCGGCGGCGGCGCCGGCAGGAACACCGACCCCCCGGCGGCGGCGAGTTGGACGGCCCCGATGATCCGCTCCCCGGCCAGGTCCAGCGGGAAGCAGCCGCTCGCCCCGGCCAGCAGCATCCGGCTCGCCTCGGCGGTCGACTCGGCCCGGCGCAGCAGCAGGACCCGGGCGTCGGGCGCCCCGTCCGCTCCGCGCAGCGCCACCACGGCCGCCAGGTCCCCCTCCAGGCTCGCGCCGCGGCCGAGCAGGATGACGTCGGGGGCGATCCGGTGCACCGCCGCGACCGCGCGCAGCGGGTCACCGGTGGAGCCGACCACCACCAGTCCGGGCGCGGTGGCCAGCACGCTGCGCAGCCCGGCACTGGCCACCGAGTGCCGTTCGACCAGGAACACCCGGGCCGTCGCGGTGCGGTCGCGGCCTTCGTCCACGCACATCGGGTGGCCGCAGCCGCAGCCCTCCGCAGGCTGCTCCGCGGCGGGCGCCGCCGCCTCGGCCAGCAGCTGGTGACCGGCGATCAGGTCGAGCGGGTTGTCGATCTCGGCGTGCAGCCCGGCCGGGCCCGGGCCGGGGGCGTCCGCCGGGCCGGGGCCGGTGCAGGCGCCGCGGCGGGCGGGGTGCCGGCGGCCGCGCGGGCCCGCCGGGGCGGCGAACGTGCTCACTGGTGCCATCGTGCACCTCCGGGTACGGAGGCAGGACGTCTGTGGTGGCGCATGGCGATGCGGTCCCCCTAGCTGGCGGCCGGTCGGCCCCCGTGGACGCGGTGTGCTGCGGCAGGGATCCGTCGGGGACGCGAACGGGCGTCGGGCACGGATCCGGACGAGGAGGGGGCGCCGACCGGGGCGGGTGTGGGACCGGGGCGGTCAGCGCGTTGCGCGCGGTCGACAAAGCTCGTCGAAGCACCTGCGGTGCCACGAGCCGCCGATCCCGACCAGGGTGAAGTCGGTCCGCCGAATAGCCATGTGGGAACCCTAGATCCGGATCCTTGTGCAGGTCAAGGACAGGACCGGGCCTCGGCGGCCCGGGCAGTGCCGCTCCCGCCACCCCGGATGCTGTGACCGGAAGTAACAGCATCAGGAGCTGACTGGCTGTCCGGGCCACTCGTCCGCAACGCTCCTCCAAGCGGCCGCTGCCGTCGCAGCGGTGCCCCGACGCCCGCCGACGGCCCCCGCCCTCATGACGAACACCACTGCGACGAGGCCGAGTTGACGGCCCGGCAGCCGCCCCCCTCGAAAGGAGCAGCAGCGCCATGCCCGCCCCGCCCCACCGGCCCGCCGCCGGCCCGTCCGGCGCCCCGCCACGGAGGGCCGACGGGTGACCCGGTTCCTGCTGCGCCGGCTCCTGCTGGCCGTGCCCACGCTGCTCGGCGTCACCGTCGTCGTCTTCGCGACCGTCGCCCTCGTCCCCGGCGACCCGGTCGCCGCCTTCCTCGGCCCGGGCGCACCGCCCGAGGCCCGTCGGGAGCTGACCGAACGGCTCGGCCTGGACCAGCCGTTGCCGGTCCGCTACGCCGAGTGGCTCGGCCACGCCCTCACCGGCGACCTCGGCACCTCGATCTCCGGCCAGCGCCCGGTCTCCGGACTGCTCCTCCCGGCACTCGGCCAGACCCTCACCCTGACCGCGGCCGCGTTCGTCCTGGTGCTGCTCGGCGGGGTGGCGCTCGGCGCCCTCGGCGCGCTGCGCCCCCGCGGCCCCGGCGGGCGGATCTCCGGCGCGCTGTCCACCCTCGCGGTGTCCGCCCCGCAGTACTCGGTGGCCCTGCTGCTGATCGCGGTCTTCGCGGTCGGGCTGCGCTGGCTCCCGGCCGGCGGCACCCACGACGCGTTCGGCTCCGGCGGCCCGGCCGACCTGGCCCGCCACCTGGTCCTGCCGGCGGTCGCCGCCGCGCTCGTGCCGCTCGGGCTCACCGCCCGGGTGTTCCGGGCCGCGCTGGGCACCGTCCTGGCCGGCGAGCTGGCCGACTCGCTGCGCGCCCGCGGCCTGCGCCCGGCCGCCGTGCTGCGGCACTGCGTGCACAACGCCTCGCCCGCGCTGCTGACCATCGGCGGCCTGCAACTCGCCTACCTGCTGGAGGGGGTGGTCTTCGTGGAGACCCTGTTCGCCTGGCCCGGCATCGGCCGGCTGCTGTACGACGCGCTCACCTCCCGCGACCTGCCCCTGGTGCAGGGCGGGGTGCTGGTGGTGGCGGTCGCCTTCGTCGGCGTCAACATCCTGGTGGACGCGGCGCACGCGGCGATCGACCCGCGAGTGAGGACCTGACGTGACGCCGCTCCCGTGGATCAGACGCAACCTCGGCCTGGCCGTCCCCGGCGCCCTCGCCGTCCTGCTCGTCCTGCTCGCCCTCGCCGCTCCGCTGGTCGCCCCGTACGACCCGGCCGCCGGACGGCTGGCGGACCGGCTGCTCGACCCCGGCAGCCCCGGCCACCCGCTCGGCACCGACGGGCAGGGCCGCGACCTGCTCAGCCGGCTGATCTGGGCCGGCCGCGCCTCGCTCACCGGCGGGCTCGTGCCGGTCACCGTCGCCACCCTCGCCGGGACGCTGCTCGGCATCACCGCCGGGCTCGGCGGCCGGTTCACCGAACAGGCCCTGCTGCGCACGCTGGACGTGCTCTACGCCTTCCCCGGGGTGCTGCTGGCGATCGCCGTCGCCTCGCTGCTCACCCCCGGCCTGGGCGCGACCGTGCTCGCGCTGTCCGTGGTGCTCACCCCCGCCGTCGCCCGGGTCGCGTTCACCGAGACCCGGCGGATCCGGGCCTCCGAGTACCTGGAGGCCGCCCGGGTCAGCGGCGCCGGCTGGGGCGCCCTGGCGCTGCGCCAGGTCGCCCCCGTGGTGGCGCCGGTGGTGCTGGTGTACGCCTCCTCGCTGGTCGGGCTGGCCGTCGTGTACGCCGCCGGGCTGTCCTTCCTCGGGCTCGGGGTCTCCCCGCCCACCGCCGAGTGGGGCGCGATGCTGGACGAGCTGCGGCCCGCGCTGCTCACCCACCCCTGGGTCGCGGTGCTGCCGGCCGTGGTCATCCTCGCCGTCTCGGTCGTCTTCAACACCCTCGGCGAGGCGCTGCGCACCCGGATCGGCGACGCCGCAGCCCACCTGCCGCGCACCGCCCGGGCGTCGGCACCACGGACCGTGAAGCGGAAGCAGGTGGCCCGGTGAGCGCGCTGCTGGAGATCGACGGGCTGGGCGTCGAGTACCCCGGAGGCGTCCGCGCCGTCGACGGGGTGTCCCTCACCCTGGCGGCCGGCCGGGCCCTGGTGCTGCTCGGCGAGTCCGGCAGCGGCAAGACCACCGTCGCCCGTACGGTGCTCGGACTGCCCGGGCGCGGCGCCGCCGTCACCGGGGGCGTCCGACTGGCCGGGACGGACCTGCGGGCGCTCGGCGAACGCGAGTTCGCGGACGTCCGGGGCCGGCGCGTCGGCTACGTCCCGCAGGACCCGAGCGCCTCGCTGGACCCGCTGCGCCGGATCGGCCCGCAGCTCGCCGAGGTGCTGCGGCGGCACGGGGTCGCCGACGGCCGCCGGGCCGCCCGCGCGGCCGTCCCCGGGCTGCTCGCCACCGCCGGGGTGCCGGATCCGGAGCGGGTCGCCCGGGCGTACCCGCACGAGCTGTCCGGCGGCCTGCGCCAGCGGGCCGCGATCGCCCTGGCGATCTGCTGCGGCCCGGAGCTGCTGATCGCCGACGAGCCGACCACCGCACTGGACGCCCTGGTCCGCGGCCGGATCCTGGACCTGTTCGCCACCCTGCGCGCCGACTGCGGCATCGCGCTGCTGCTGGTCACCCACGACCTCGCGGTCGCCCGCCGGATCGGCGGCACGGTGGCGGTCATGCGGGCCGGCCGGGTCGTCGAACTCGGGCCGGCCGAGCGGGTGCTCGGCGATCCGGACCACGACTTCACCGCCGCCCTGGTGGCCGCCGAACCGGGAGCCCGCCGATGAGCACCGCCCGCCCCACGCCGACCGGCCGACCGGGCCCGCCGGACCCCACCGGCCGTACGGACGGCCCCAGCGGTCCGCTGCTCGTCCTGGACGCCGTCGGCAAGCGCTTCGGCGACCGGACCGCCCTGGACGGCGTCAGCCTCTCCCTGGCCCCCGGCGAAACGGTCGGCCTGGTCGGCGAGTCCGGCTCCGGCAAGTCCACCCTGGCCCGCCTCGCGCTCGGCCTGCTCGCCCCCGACTCCGGCAGCGTCCGCTTCGACGGCCGCGACCCGTACCGGCTGCGCGGCCGGGCCGACCGCGCGCTGCGGGGCCGGCTCCAGTTCGTCCCCCAGCACCCGCGCGGCTCGCTCAACCCGAGCCTGCGGGCCGGGGAGGCGGTCGCCTTCGCGCTGCGGCTGCACGGCACACCGCGCGCCGAGCGCCCCGCCGCCGTGGCCCGGCTGTTCGCCCAGGTCGGCCTGGAGCCCGCGCTCGCCGCCCGGTACCCGCGCGAGCTGTCCGGCGGGCAGCTGCAGCGGGTGGCCGTCGCCCGGGCCCTGGCCACCGGGCCCGACCTGCTGGTCTGCGACGAGCCGACCTCCGCGCTGGACCGCAGCGTGCAGGCCCGGCTGCTCGACCTGCTCACCGAGCTGCGCGAACGCACCGGCCTGGCCTACCTGTTCATCTCCCACGACCTGGCCGTGGTGCGCCACCTCGCCCACCGGGTGCTGGTGCTGCGGCACGGCCGGGTGGTCGAGGAGGGCCCCGCCGACCGGCTGTGGGACTCCCCCGCCCACCCGTACACCCGGGCCCTGCTGGAGGCCGCCACCGGCACCGCCCCGGCCGCGCCCTGACGGCCGCCCGGCCGCCCACCGCGCCACAGCCCGCACCGCCCCGACCGCACCACCCCGACCGCACCGACGCAGTACCGAAGCACCGCCGAACCGACGAGGAATCACCATGACGCGCACCGCCCGTACCCGCTCCAGAGCCGTCGCCCTGCCGGCCGCCGCCGTCCTGCTCGCCTCGGCCGCCGGCTGCGCGGGGTCCGACGGCGGCTCCACCGGTGCGGGCGGCGGCGACGGCCGCGGCGGGACCCTGGTCGTCGGCGCCACCGGCAAGCTGCCCAACACCGACACCGTGATCGGGGGCGCCGGCTTCGAGGGCAAGCGCCTGGTCTCCTTCCAGCTCTACGAGGGCCTCACCCGCTACGAGTTGCTCAAGGGCACCGACAAGCCACCCGTCGTCACCGGCGCCCTCGCCACCGACTGGCAGGTCGCGGCCGACCGGAAGACCTGGACGTTCACCCTCCGCAAGGACGTCAAGTTCCAGGACGGCACCCCCTTCGACGCCGACGCCGTGGTCTTCAACCTGGCGCGCTACCTCGACAAGGGCAGCCCCGAGTACACCGACGCCCTCGGCGCCGCCGCCTCCGAGTACGCGGGCGACATCGCCTCCTACCGCAAGACCGACGCCGACCACGTCGAGCTGGTCACCAAGGAGCCCAACGGCCACTTCCCCGAGGACCTCGCGCACGTCCTGATCGCCAGCCCCACCGCCGTCCGCAAGACCGGCTCGGCGAACTTCTCCCAGCACCCGGTCGGCACCGGCCCGTTCTCCTTCGTCTCGCAGACCGAGGGCCAGCAGATCGAGCTCGCCGCCAACAAGGACTACTGGCGCGGCGCCCCCAAGCTCGACCGGCTCGTGGTCAAGGCCCTGCCGGACGCGGCCGCCCGCACCGCGGCCCTGCGCTCCGGCGGCGCGAACTGGATCGAGTACCCGAACCCGGACGACATCGAGAGCCTCAGGTCCGACGGCGTCACCATCGCCACCAACAGCTACGACCACCTCTGGTACTGGATCCTGGACACCTCCAAGGCCCCCTGGAACAACCCGCTGGTCCGCAGGGCCGCCAACTACGCGATCGACCGCAAGGCCATCGCCGAGAAGCTGCTGCACGGCACCGCCGACCCCGCCTACCAGGCCGCGCCGCGCGCCACCGCCGCCTACGACCCGGCCGGGGACGCCTACTCCTACGACCCGGCCAAGGCCAAGCAGCTGCTCGCCGAGGCCGGCGTCCCCAACGGCTTCGCCACCTCCGTCACCGTGCCCACCGGCGGCAGCGGCAACCTGCTGCCGGTGCCGATCGCCGAGGCCATCCAGCGGGACCTCGCCGCCGTCGGCATCAAGGCCGAACTGCGCACCACCGACTGGACCACCCTGATCGGTGCCGAGGCGAAGGGCCAGGTCGCGCTCGGCTCCGACGCCGTCGCCCAGTCCACCACGCTGTTCCAGTCCGAGGCGCTGCTGCCGCTGTTCATCGGCTCCAAGAGCCCGTTCTGGACCGGCCACTACGCCAACCAGCAGGTCGACGAGCTGCTGGCGTCCTCGGCCGCCGACGCCGACCAGGCCGCCCGGCAGGACGGGTACCGCAAGGCGCTCGCCCTCGTCACCCAGGACGCGCCCTGGCTGTTCGTCGTCAACGACCGCAACCCGCGGGCCCTTTCGCCGAAGGTCCACGGGCTCGTCCAGCCGCAGTCCTGGTTCCTCGACCTGACCACGGTGTGGGTGGGCTGAGCCACTCCCCCGGCGGCCGGCCCGCACCCACCCCGGGCCGCCCCGGCCCCCGGCCGCCAGCCACCGGGCCGAACCCGCCCGCACCCGCACCCGCACCCACCCCGACAGCCGCACGCCTTGAGCACCACAGGAAGGACGTCCGTCCGATGACCACCCCGCACCCGCCGCACCGCCACACCGAGCCCGAGCCGCCCAAGTGGGGCATCACCCTGCCCCTGCCGGGCCTGACCATCGACCGGCACCGCTTCCTGATCGAGCGGCTGCCCGAGCTCGGCTACACCGACGTGTGGAGCGCCGAGGGCGGCGGCACCGACGCCTTCACCCCGCTGGCGGCCACCGCCGCGTGGTCCCCGTCGCTGCGGATCGGCACCGGCATCGTCCCGGTGCACACCCGGGGCCCGGCGGTGCTCGCCCAGACCGCCGCCACGCTCGCCCAACTCGCCCCCGGCCGACTCCTGCTGGGCATCGGCGCCTCCGTCCCCGCCCATGTCACCGACATCAACGGCATCCCCTTCGACGAGCCGTTCAAGCGCACCCGGGACGTACTGCGCTTCGTCACCCGGGCGCTGCGCGGCGAGTACGTCACCGGCGGGTTCGACACCTTCGACATCACCGGCTACCGGCTGCCGCACCCGCCGGCCGACCCGGTCAAGGTGATCCTGGGCGCGCTGCGGCCCAACATGCTCCGGCTCGGCTTCAACGAGGGCGACGGCGCCATCACCAACCTGCTGTTCCCCGACGACGTGCCGAAGATCCTGGAGACCGTCGGCCCGCAGCCGCCCGGGAAGGAACTGGTCGTCAAGGTCTTCGTCTGCCCCACCGAGGACACCGACTACGCCCACCGCGCCACCCGGCCCTTCCTGGCCTGGATCCTCAACCGCGAGCCGTACCGCAAGTTCCACGAGTGGCTGGGCCACGGCGACCTGCTCGCCGAGACCCACCGCCTGTGGGCCGAGGGGGATCCGGAGGGCGCCCAGAAGGCCCTGCCGGACGAGGTCGTCGACGGGCTGTTCGTCAGCGGCTCCCCGGAGGAGTGCCGCGAGCGCATCCTCGCCTACCACCGCCCGGGCGTCACCACCATCCAGCTGTACGTGTCGCTGCCGCCCGAGGTGTTCGTCAGCCGGGCCAAGCTGCTCGACACCCTGGCCCGGCTCGGCCCGGCCTCGCTCTGACCCGCCCCGCCACCTTCCATCCGAGGAGAGCCCGTGCCCCTGGAGATCCGCGGCGGGGTCCGCGCCGCACCCGTGCCCGGCAGCACCCCGCAGGAGCGCCAGGCCCTGCGCTGGGCCCCCGACGGCCGTGACCGCACCGCCGACCCCGCGTACGTCGCCCGCACCGCGCGCGAGAACGAGGAGGACGGACTGGACAGCGCCCTGGTGGTGCAGTCCAGTTCGTGGCCCGACCCCTGGCTGGTGGCCTCCTGGGCGCTGGCCGCCACCAGCCGGCTGCGCATCGCCGTCGCCCACCGGGTCGGCACCACCGCGCCGACCGTGGCCGCCCGCTCGCTGGCGACCCTGGACCACCTCTCCGGCGGGCGGGCGGCGGCCCACGTCATCATCGGCTCCAGCGACCGCGACACCGCCCGCGACGGCGACCTCCTCGGCAAGGCGGAGCGCTACCGCCGCGCCGAGGAGTACCTCGACCTGTTCACCCGCTACCTGACCGCCGACCAGGACATCGACCACAAGGGCGAGTTCTACACCGTGGCCGCCGCCCGCCCCGGCCTGATCCCCAGACCCAGACCGGGCGGCGAACTGCTCTCCTTCGGCGGCTCGTCGCCGCAGGGCCTCGACCTCGCGGCCCGCTACGCGGAGGTGTACGCGGTCAGCCCGCTGCCGCTGCCCGACACCCGGCGGCGGATCGCCCAGGCCCGCGCCGCGGCCGCCGCCCACGGCCGGACCCTGCGGATCTGGCGGCACATCACCGTCGTCCTCGCCGACACCGACGAGGAGGCCCGCGACCGGGTCCGCCGGCTGCGCCGGGACGCCCTGCGCCTCACCTCCGGCGGCGCCGGCGGGCGCTGGCGGGAGGCCGTCCAGCTCGACCGCGACCGCGAGCGCGGCCACTCCGACCCCGACCACGGCGAGGAGCAGGTGACCGCCTACATCCGCCGCTCCCTGACCGCCGCCTACGCGGGCTCCCCGGACACCGTCGCGGCCCGGATCGGGCTGCTCGGCTCGGCGGGCGTGGACATCGTCCAACTCGACCTCCCGGTCGAGACCGACCACGACCGGGAGCTGCGCCGCGCCCTGGTCCGCCGCCTGCGCGCCGGCCACGGCACCCCGGCCGACCGCCGCGGCTGGTGAGCAGGTGGTGCCGGTTCCCGGGGGCGGGCAGAGCCCGGCGGCCCCGCTGCGGCTGCCTCAGGCGTACAGCGCCACCCTCGGGTGGACCGTGCCCGGGGAGGCCTTCAGGACGGTGATCCGGTACTGCTGAGCGAGGGTGTGGTGGCCGTGCAGGACCACCTTGGCCGGGCCCAGGCCGGTGTACAGCGTGCCGGTCTGGGAGGCCAGCGGGACGGTCTTCCAGTGGCCGCCGGTCAGGACCTCCAGCCTGACGTCCGACGGGGACAGGAAGGGCCCGCGGTCCGGCGACTCGACGAGGATCTGCGGGGCGACGGTCCGGTCGGCCGACGTGTCGTTGCGGTAGGTGACGGTGATCCGGTGGGTCTTGTGGTCGGAGGGCAGCGGGCTCGCCGTCAGGTCGACGAAGGAGACCGGCGCGGCCGCGCCCACCGCCTGCGGGGCCGACGCGACGGTGGCGGCCGCCTGCGCCGGCAGCGTGAACGCCGCGGCGGGCAGGACCGCGAGGACGGTCAGGGCCAGAGCGCGCTGGAGGGTCTTCCTGGTGCGCATGGCGCCTCCTTCGGTCGTCGACGGCTCCCCCCCGGAGTCGGCCGGTGGCCGGGCGGCACCCGCCCACCGAACGCGTCCACGGCCGGACGGACAGTCTCCGCCGGGCCCGGACCGTACCCGTACACCCTGCACTCCGACGGCCCACCGCGCATCCGCACCACGACGCCGGCCCGCCGCCGGGCCCCGGGAGCGGACTCCGGGTCGGGCACTGAGCGTATCGGCCCGAAAACGGGTAGTGGTGCCGGGACGGATCCGCCCCGTCGTCCCGCAGGTCCCCGTGTCCAGGAGGAAGCCGATGTCCGCACCGTTCCAGCACCGCCGGTCCGCCGTCGACGATGACGGCAACGGCCTGGGGTACGTCCTGTCGCTACCGGACGGCTACCAGGACGGGCCCGGGCCCTGGCCGCTGCTGGTCTTCCTGCACGGCGCGGACGAGCGGGGCGAGGACCCGGCCGTCCTGGCCGCGCACGGCCCGGTGCGGCAGATCGCCGAGGGGGCGCGGCTGCCGTTCGTCGTGCTGGCCCCGCAGTGCCCGTCGCACAGTTCCTGGGTGGCGGAGCTGAGCACCGTCGCGGGCCTGGTGGAGGAGGTGGAGCGGGAGTTCCGGATCGACCCGGACCGGCGCTACGTGACCGGCCTCAGCATGGGCGGCACCGGGGCGTGGGCCCTCGCCGCCCGGTACCCGCGACGCTTCGCCGCCGCCGTTCCCATCTGCGGCTCCTGGCTGCGGGAGTCGGCGCCGCGGCTCGCCGCCCTCCCGGTGTGGACCTTCCACGGCGACCAGGACGAGGTCATCCCGGTCGCGCACACCGACCGACTGGTCGACGCGCTAAGGCAGTTGGACGGCCCGGTGCGGTTCACCCGCTACCCGGGCGTCGGCCACGACTCCTGGACCCGGACGTACGACGACCCGGAGGTCTACGCCTGGCTGCTAACCCAGTCCCGCCGCGAGGGCGCCGCCACCACCGTGTGACGGACCGCCCGGACGGCGGCCCGACGGGCCCGCCGGGGCCGGGACCCCGGTGCCGGGGCGCGGCGCGCCCGCCGAGGGGGCGGGCGCGCCGGCGGCTGCCTGCGGGTCAGTTCCAGGGGTTGGCCGGCTGGTCGTTGATGGCCGTCCAGAACCGGGTGTTGCTCGGGATGGTGCCGTAGGCCCAGAAGGTCCAGCCGCCGGTCTGCGCCAGGTCGGTCCCGTAGTGGCCGTCGTGGAACTCGGCCTCGCGCCAGCCGGCGCCGAACGAGGCCTGGCAGACGCTGTCGGCCGCGGCCCGGCTGTTGAGGCGGGAGCCCTTGACCGGCTGGCTGAGGGCGACGGTGCCCTGCGCCCAACCGTTGTAGAAGCCGAGGCTGATGCCGGACGGGGCCGGGCTGCCGTCGACGTTGAGGCAGAGCACGGGCAGCGAGACGGACGGCGCGGTGTCGCCGTTGTAGGCGTTGCTCGCGCTGCCGCCGGGGCCGCCGACCTGGACGGTGCCCTCGGGGCCGTAGGAGACGACGGACCAGGTCATCCCCAGGTGGGTGGCCGGCCCGGTGGCGGCCTGGGCCGGGGCCGCGGTGAGCGGGATCAGGGCGGCCGCGGCGACGGCGGCGGCGGTGGCGACGGTCTTCTTCAGACGGTTCATCAGCTGCTCCTGGTTCGGGGTGCCGCTTGGGGCGACCGGCTCGTTTCGGCCGGTGCTCATCAAAGTTCTCAACCGAACGCACACAACTGGCATGATCTGATCATCGTTTCGTCACGACTCGTGCCCCACGATTCACGGCGGTGGTCCCATCCGGCCCCGCGGGCCCCAGGGAGGGACGGTTGGAGTTCAGGATCCTCGGCACGCTGGAGGTGTGGACCGGCGACGGACGGCGGGTCCCCTCCGAAGGCTCCCGGCAGGAGCGGCTGCTCGCCGCGCTGCTGCTCAACGCCGACAGCTCCGTTCCGGTCGCCCGCCTGGTGGACGCCGTCTGGGACGAACGCCCGCCGGCCACCGCCACCCGCCAGGTCCGCAACCTCGCCGGGGTGCTGCGCCGCCGCTTCGCCGAGGCCGACCCGGCCGCGCCGCCCGTCCTGCTGACCGACGGCCACGGCTACCGCATCACCCTCACCGGCCACCGCCTGGACGCCCGCGCCTTCACCGACCGGCTCGCCCTCGCCCGCCGCGAGGCCGCCGCCGGACGGACCGGGCCGGCGGTGGACGGGCTCCGCGCGGCGCTCGCCCTGTGGCGCGGCCCCGCGCTGGACGGACTCGCCGTGGACGCGGACGCCCCGGGCGCGGTCGCCCTGGACGAACTGCGGCTGACCGCCTGGGAGGAGTGCCTCGACCTGGAGCTCTCCCTCGGCCGGCACCGCGCGGCCGTCCCCGAACTGACCGCGCTGGTGGCCGACCACCCGCTCCGGGAACGTTTCACCGGTCAGCTGATGCGAGCCCTGCACGGCTCCGGGCGGACACCCGAGGGGCTCGCCGCCTACCGCCGGTTCGCGGCGCGGCTGGCCGAGGACCTCGGGCTCGACCCCGGGCCGGACCTGCGGGCGCTGCACCAGGAACTGCTGGCCACCGAACCGGCCCGGCCCCGGACGGCACCGCCCGGCGCGGCCCGAGCCGGGCAGCCGCAGCCGTCGGCGCCCGAATCCGGCCCGGGGCCGACGGCGCCCGCCCCTTCGGCACCACCGCCCCCGGCGCCCGCCCAACTCCCACCCGCGCTGGCCACCTTCGTCGGGCGCGAACGGGAACTCCGCGCCCTGGACTGCCTCCTCACGCCCCCGGCGACGGACGGCACCGGCACGACCAGGACCACCGGCCCGACCGGCACCACCGGCCCGACCGGCCCGACCAGCACCCCCGGCACCACCGGCACCACCGGCCCGGCCACCGCCGTGTGCACCGTCTCCGGCCCGGCCGGGGTCGGCAAGACCACCCTGACCGTCGACTGGGCCCACCGCGCCCGCGACCGCTTCCCCGACGGCCAGCTCTACGCCGACCTGCACGGCTACTCCGCCGACGCCCCGCTCGCCCCGCACACCGTCCTGGCCCGCTTCCTGCGCGCCCTCGGCGTGCCCGGCGACCGGATCCCCGCGTCGCCCGACGAGGCCGCCGCGCTCTACCGCTCCCTGCTCGCCGACCGGCGGCTGCTCGTGGTCCTCGACAACGCCCGGGACGCCGAGCAGGTCCGCCCGCTGCTGCCGGGCGCCCCGGGCTGCCGCACGGTGATCACCAGCCGCACCCGGCTGGACGGCCTGACCGTCCGCAACGGCGCCCGGCCCCTGGTGCTCGACGTCCTGCCCGCCCACCAGGCCCTGGAACTGCTGGCCCGCATCGTCGGCGAGCACCGCACCCGCGCCGAACCGCGCGCCGCCGCCGAACTCACCGCCGCCTGCGGCCGACTGCCCCTCGCCCTGGCGATCACCGCGAGCCGCCTCGCCGTCAGCCCCGACCGCAGCCTCACCGACCACGCCGCCGGGCTCCTCGACGCGGAGCACCGGTTGAGCGCCTTCCAGATCGAGGGCGACGCCGGCTCGGCGGTCCGCGCCGCCTTCGACCTCTCCTACCGCTCGCTGCCCGCCGAGGCCCGGGCCCTGCTCCGGCTGCTCACCCTGCTCCCGGCCGTCGGCATCGACGCCGACGCCGCCGCCGCCCTGACCGGCGCGCCGCCCGCCGCCGTCCGCCCCGTCCTGGACCGGCTGGCCACCGCCCACCTGCTCACCGTCGAGGAGGGCGACCGCTACCGGCTCAACGACCTCCTGCACCTCTACGCCGCCGAGCGCTGCTCCGTCGAGACCACCGCCGCCGAGCGCCGCGCCGCCCTGGAGCGGCTCGGCTCCTGGTACCTCCACCGCGGCCGCTCCCCCGCTTTCCTGCCCGCCCCGCCCGCCGCCGACCACCCGCCCGAGCCCGCCGGCCACCACCGCGGCGGCCTCCACCTGGACGGATGGGTCGAGGTGGACCGCCTCGCGACCGCGGCCGCCGACGCGGCGCGAGCGCCGGACCCGCCCACGCCCGAGCCGGGCCGGCCGCAGCGGCCGACCGGAGCCCCGACGCCCACCTGACCGGCCCGGCACCCCCGCCTCCTCGACCGGTGCCGGGACGGGCCCACTGCCCGGAGCCCCCCGGCCGGCCGGTAGATTTCGCCCTCCGCCACCGACCGAGGGAGTCACCCGTGCCCGACCGGCCCAGCGTGCTGTACGTGACCGACCTGGCCTACCCGGCCCGCGGGCGGCGCTACGGCGACGAGGACGTCCTCCTCACCTCCCGGCTGCGCGAGTGGTTCGACCTGGCCCTGTGCCACCCGCTGGACGCCCGGGCCCTGATGGCGGGCTTCGACGCGGTCGTGGTGCGCAACAGCGGACCGGTCCTGCACTACCGCGAGGAGTACGCCCGCTTCCGTGCCCGCGCCCTGGCCGACGGCGTCCGGGTCTACAACCCGCTGACCGGCCGCGGGGACATGGCCGGGAAGGGCTACCTGCTGGAGCTGACCGGGTCCGGACACCCGGTCATCCCCACCGTCGACCGGCCGCAGGACCTCTCCCGGCTGCCCGACGCCGACCGGTACGCGGTCAAGCCCCTGGAGGGCGCCGACAGCATAGGCCTGCGCTTCCTCACCCGCGCCGAACTGGACGGCGTCGAGTGGGGCGACGTGCTGGTGCAGCCCCGGATCGACTTCCGCTACGAGGTCTCGTTCTACTTCGTGGACGACGCCTTCCAGTACGCCCTGCACGCCCCCGACCCGGCCCGGCGCTGGGTGCTGGAGCCGTACGAGCCGAGCGCCGCCGACCTCGCGTTCGCCCGGGGCTTCGTGGACTGGAACACGCTCGACCACGGGATCCAGCGGGTGGACGCCTGCCGGGCGCCGGACGGGCGGCTGCTCCTGGTCGAGCTGGAGGACCTCAATCCCTACCTGTCGCTCGACCTGGTCCCCGAGGAGACCAGGGAGCGCTTCGTCCTGGCCCTGGCGGACTCGCTGCGCCGCTTCCTGGACTGACCCGACCCGCCTCGGCAGGCCCGCTCCGGTCGGCCCGGACGCCCGCTTCATTACCCCGGGGGGTATATTGGAAGGACAGTCCACCGGGGGGCCGAGAGAGGGAGAGCGGCATGTGCCGTCGCATCGTCTGCCGCAGTTGCGGGAAGCCCGGCCACGCCGGGTGCGGAATGCACGTGGAGCAGGTCCTGGCAGGAGTGGCCAAGTCCGACCGCTGCTCCTGCTCCGCGAAGGAGCGGACCGGCGGCGGCTGGCTCGGCCGGCTCTTCGGACGCCGCTGACACCGGACCCCGGAACC